>RFTM01000017.1 GCA_009923475.1 Gammaproteobacteria bacterium
CTGGTCGGCCGCCAGGGCAGCGGCATCGAAGAGCTGCGCACCGGCATTCAGAAGACCCTTGGCGATGCCAATCGCCAGATCCGCATCAACGTCGTTGAGGTGGAGCGGGTCGACGCCGATGCCTATCTGCTGGCCGAATACATCGGTCAGCAACTCGAAAAGCGCGTGGCGTTTCGCCGGGTGATGCGCATGGCTGTGCAGCGCGCCCAGCGAGCCGGAGTCCTCGGGCTCAAGATCATGGTGGGGAACATGACCGGCACGAGCCTGTCGGTCGGTCCGGCGTTCGTGCTCGGCCAGTTGTGCGACATCGTCGATCTCGACGGGCCGCTGTTCCTCGCGGACGACCCGCCGCCGGCGGTGACCTATCGCGACGGGTCCGTGGACTGCCCGCCGACCGTGTGGGGCGGCCCTGCTACGGAGCCGGCTTCGGGTCCGTAGCGCTGCCCGACGCGGCGGCCGTGCCCCGGGTGATGCGCCAAAGGCCGAGCGTCGCCACCGGTATCACGTAGACCACGATGAAGAGCCAGGCGAGGAAGCGGTACCCGCCGGCGATCAGGGCGACCAGTCCGACCTTGGTGGCGACGAAGACCGCGATCACCAGCATCGCGGCGGTGACCGCCGCGCGCATCGGGGTCGTCAGGCCGAGGCCGCGCGGGGCCAGCACGCCGGCGATGCGCTGGTTCAGGCCGTGCACGCAGCCGGCGCCGCTCTCGAGCAGCGCGGCGAAGATCATGAGCTGGAACACGACATGGAACGTCGGCGCATCGATCCGCGTGAGCACGTGGTCCGACGGCAGCGCCGCGGACCCGATCTCCGGATACCACGCGGTCATGCACACGAAGAACAGCAGCGCCGGCAGCATGCCGAGCGGGCCGCACAGCAGGCCCGCGATCACCGCGTCGCGCCGGCTCGTCAGGTGCCTCAGCACCGGCAGGATGGCCACGGCGCCGACCACGTTGTAGGCGGCGTAGGTGAGCCCTCCCGGCACCCAACCGACCGGGTCCTGCGGAGCGGCGAAGGCGGCGACGATGCGGTCGCTGGCCTGCGACACCACGAGCACGACGAAGATCGCGTAGACGAGGTACAGGAAGTACGTGACCCACTTGAAGAGCCCTTCCACGGACTCGTTGCCGAAGGTCGCGAACAGCGCGATGCCGAACACCAGCGCGAGCGTGCCCACGAGCTTCGGCCAGCCGAGCACCGCATGCCCGAGCTCGCCGGCGGCGGCGCCGAACACGGACAGCACGATCAGCAGCAGCGCGACGAAGGCGAGGTCGAAGACGAACGCGAGAGGTCCGAGCAGGTTGCGGAAGAACGCGCCGTAGTCGTAGGCGGCGACCTGTCGCGCATACACGAAAGTGATCGCGGCGATGGCGCTCCACACGACCATCGCCAGCAGCATGCCGAGCACGCCGCCGAGCGGACCGCTCGGCAGGAAGAACTCCGCGAGCTCGCGACCGGTGGCGTATCCGCCGCCGATCACCACGGCCTTGAAGGCGAAACCGGGAAGGAACCAGCGTTGGAACCTGGAATGGCCGCTCACGGCTGCCAGGTCCAGTCCTTGCTCGATGCGCGGCAACCGCCGCCGGGCGCGCCGGTCCAGGCCCGGCCGCGCACGACGCGGCCGCTCCACTGCCGCGTGGCCTCGCCGTCCTTGAGCGCGCGGACGCCGTTGATCCACACCTGTTCGACGCCCGTGGACAACTGGTGCGGCTCCGCGAAGGTCGCGTGGTCCTGCACCGTCGCGGGGTCGAACACGACGACATCCGCGTAGTGTCCCGGCTTCAACAGCCCGCGGTCGGTGAGCGAGAGCACGGAGGCGGGGAGGCCGGTCAGCTTGCGCACCGCATCCTGCAGGGTGATCACCTTCTCCTCGCGCACATACTTCGCGAGCAGGCGTGCGAAGTTGCCGTAGGCGCGCGGATGCGGGGAGTACTTCAGGAACTCGCCTTCCGGCGCCGAGCCCTCCGCATCGGAGCCGAAGCTCATCCAGGGCAGCGCGACCTGGCGGCGGATGTTGTCCTCGGACATCAGGAAATAGGCGACGCCCACGCGCGTGCCGTCCTCCACGACGAGCGACATCATCGTCTCTTCAGGCGTCTGTCCGCGCGCCTTGGCGACCTCCGCGAGCGTCTTGCCGATGTACTGCCGCAGCGCGGGGTTCTTGAACTGCAGGAACAGCATCCCTTCGGGGCCGGCCGCCTGCCCGAGGTTCTCCCATGGGGACGCCGGGTCGGCCATCTCCGCGGCGACGCGCTTGCGGACCGCGGGGTCCTTCAGTCGCTCGATCCACTTCTCGAGGCCGCCTTCCTGCACCCACGGCGGCATCGCGGCATCGAGGCCGGTCGCGCCCGCAGGGTAGGTGTACATGTCCGCGGTGATCCGCGTGCCGGAGGCGCGCGCCGCCTCGATCTTCGCGATCACGGCGTCGAGCTTGCCCCAGTTCCTCCGGCCGGCGACCTTGAGGTGATAGATCTCGGCCGGCGCACCCGAGCGCTTGGCGATGTCGATCGTCTCGTCGATGGCCTCCAGCAGCCGGTCGCCCTCGCTGCGCATGTGGGCGATGTACATGCCCCCGCATCGGCCTGATTCGGCGGCGAGCGTGACCAGTTCGTCGGTCTTTGCGTAGGTGAAGGGGGTGTAGATGAGCGCGGTGGTGACCCCGAGCGCGCCTTCCTCCATGGCCTGTCGGACAAGCCCGCGCATCTGTCCGAGCTGGGCGGCATCCGGCTGCACATCGTCCTCGCCGAGCACATAGGTACGGACGGTCCCCGTGCTGACGAAAGACGCGATGTTCGGCGCGATGCCCTTCTTTGCCAGGCCGTCCAGGTATTCGCCGAGCGTGGTCCAATCGACGTCGTACTTGAGGTCAGCCTGGTTGTCGCGGAACTGCCGCTTCATGCGCTCGTTGAGCGGGCCCATCGATATCTCGCCCATGACCTCGAGGGTGACGCCCTGCCGGAGGTCCGAAAGCGCGCGGCCGTCGACGAGCAGCGACTCTTCGGGGTGCGCGAGCATGTTGATGAAGCCCGGCGCCACCGCACGGCCCTTGGCGTCGAACTCCTCCTTGCCTTTGCCGGGCGCGCGCGGTCCGACGTAGACGATGCGATCGCCCTTGATGGCGACATCGCGGACGCTGCGAGCACGATCGCCCAGGCCTGCGAGTACCAGGGCCTGCCGCTGCGGAACGTCTTCACGGCGCCCAGCACGAGCATCACGGCGCCGCCGACATAGGCGACCACCGAGAGCGCGTAGAGGACATAGAGCCATTTGTCGAACGCGGGCGCGAACAGGAACGTGGTGAAACCGCGCACCGCGACGGCGAGCCAGAGGGCCGTCATGCCGAACACCGCCAACGAGCCGAGGCGGGTCAGTCGGCGCGCCGCCAAGCCCTCGCCGGTGAGGCCGAGCGGGGCACGGAGGCGCCAGCGCACGATGGCGCCGATGGGCCAGAACAGCACGGTGAGGAGCGTCGCCGCGAGCGCCACCGCGAGGGCGGGCCGCAGCCAAGCCGGCGAGCGGTATGCCGGGAAGGGCTGGAACACCATGGCGAAGGCGAACTGGTCGTGGCTGATGCGCTCCACGCGGTCGCCGTCCATCTTCGCGGCGATCCGCCAGCCGGAAGCCGTGTCTTGCCACACATAAGGCGCGATCTCCCGGAAACGCAGGGGCGCCGAGCCCGAGCTGTCCAGTAGCGCACTGAAGCTGATGGTGTCGTCGTCGTTCGCCACCACCTTCATGGGTTGGATCATGCCGAGCGCGGCGAGGAACGAGCGGTCCGTCCGGCGCGAGATCTCGTAGATGCCCGCGACCTGCCGAGCGTGCTGCTTCGCCGTGGCGGTCGTCGGCGCCGGCTGGGCCGTGGCCGGGAAGTAGCGGTCCATGAACTGCCGGAACAGCTCGTTGCGGATCGGCGATACGGCGCCTTCCTTGCCCACGCTGTTGAGCGAGATGAAGAAGCCCACCTTTTCGTCGGGCAGCAGGTGCAGGACGCTGTGCATGTAGACCGTATCGCCGCCGTGGCTGATCACGCGGCGACCGTTGTAGTTCTGCTCGTAGAAACCCAGCAACATGCGGTTCAAGGGCGGGATCGACTCCATCGCGGTGCCGTGCATCATCTCGGCCGTCGCGGCCGACAGGATGCGCTGGCCCTCGAACTCGCCGTCGTTCAGGTGTGCGAGCATGAAGTGCGACATGTCGATGCCGCTGGCCGCGAGACTGCCGGCGGGCCCGGGCGTGACGAACTCGAACTTCTCTGCCGGCTGCGTCGCCTGCTTGTAGCCCTGCGACATGTGCGCCTCCAGCGCCTTGGGCAGCGGCTGGCGGAAGGTCGAGTGCTCCATGCGGAGGGGCTTGAAGATGCGTTGCTCGACGTAGTCGTCGAACTTCAGGCCCGAGACGCGCTCGACGAGGTGGCCCGCGAGTCCGGTCGCATAGTTCGAGTATGCCGGCGTGGTGCCCGCCTTGAAGATGCGGATGGGCGTGTAGTCCCGCGCGTACTCGCCGAGCGGCCTCAACGTCGCGGGGTCGTCGGTGATCAGGCCCTTGACCTGCTCCTCGAAACCGGCGGTGTGCGTCATGAGGTGGCGCAGCGTGATCGGTCCGTCCGGACGCGCCGGCACCTTGAAGTCGAGGTAGGTGTTCACGTCGGCGTCGAGATCGAGCTTGCCGGCCTCCACCTGCTGCATCACGGCCGTCCAGGTGAGGAGCTTCGACACCGAACCCGGGCGGAACATCGTCGTCGCCGGATCGACGGGGATCTTCTTCTTGACGTCCGCGTAGCCGTAACCCTTGGCGGCGATGATCTGCCCGTCCTTCACGACGGTGACGACCGCTCCCGCGACATCGCCCCTCGCGAGCGCATAGGGCAGGAAGCCGTCGAGCCATGCGGAGGCGTCGTCGGCGGTCAGCGCGCGTGCGCCGTCGGCCACCGCGGTGACCGCAGGTGCCGTAGCGGTCGTCGGGGCGGGCGCCGGCGCGGGCGCGGCGGCGGACGCGAGCGTGGTGCAGAAGCCTAGTGCGGCAAGGAGCGGGCGAAGGTTGCGCATCGGTGTGTCCGTGGTGGGTGTGAAGGCCGTCACCGCAGCGCAGATCTGTCGCGCCCGCGTTGACAGTTCCGGATACGCAACTATACTGCAATTGCGCAACGCGCTGTCAACGGATGGGCCCGCTTGCAGCCAGCTGACTCTCGCGATCCCTGCGCGACCGTCCCCCGGTCCTCGGACACCTCCGGAGCTGATGCGCCATGCGTGTTTTCGAATGGTTGACGGTCATCGTGGTGGTGGCGATGGCTTGGCGATGGGTCCGCGGTCGGCGGGCCGGCCTCCATTTGGCCCTGGTCGGTGTCGTCCTTGCGGCCGTGAGCGTGGTGTTCGAGGGGCAGCGCCTCGTGATGTGGCCCGCGTACCTCGTGGTGCTGGTGGCCCTGCTCAATGGGCTGCGCGCGCCCGCCGCGCCACCGGTCGCGGCTCGATGGTGGCGGAAGATCGGGCGGGGCGCTTGGGTGGCGCTGCTGCTGGTGGTCGCGGTGGCCTTGCCGATCCTTTGGCCGGTGATCCGGCTGCCTGCGCCGACGGGGCCGCATCCCATCGGCACGGCGTGGCTGGTGGTGAAGGACTCGACGCGCCTCGAGCGCTTCTCGGCGATACCGGGCGCGACGCGGGAGTTCCCGGTCAGGCTCTGGTATCCGGCGGCAGCCGGCGCGAAGGGGCCGATGGCCCCCTATGCGGAGGGCAGGGAGATGACGCTCGGCGGTGTCTTGCCGTCGCTGCTCATGGACCAGGCCCGGTTCACCCGCACCCACTCGATGCTCGACGTGCCGATGGCGGAGGGCAAATGGCCGTTGCTGATCTTCTCGCACGGCTACACGGGGTATGTCGCCCAGAACACCGTGCAGATGGAGGAGCTCGCCAGCCGCGGCTATGTGGTGGCCAGCATCGGCCATCCCGGCGAGGCGGCGTGGGCGCCGTTCCCGGACGGCCGCGGCATCCCCTACGATCCTTCGCCGATGAAGGCGATGACGCGGGAGATCGAACGCTCGCGCAAGCCCGGGACCGACCCCAAGAAGGAGGCGGACCGCCTGCTCGCCTCGCTGGCCGTCGCCGATCCGGTGGCGCGGCGCGCCAACTTCCGGGCGTTCCTCATGCAGGTGCCCGAGCCGCTGCGCTCGCAGAGCGTCACGCAGTGGGCCCTCGACACCAAGGCATTGCTCGACCGGCTCGAGGGCCAGCAGGCGAGTCCCGCCGATGCGCTGCTACGCGGGCGGCTCGATCTGCAGCGTGTCGGGGTCTTCGGGATGTCCTATGGCGGGGCCACGGCCATCGAGTTCTGCCGGTTGGACCGGCGCTGCCGGGTCGCGATCGACATCGATGGCACGCCGTGGGGAGGGATCATCGATGACACGCTCCGCGTGCCGCTGCTGGTGATCGGAAGCGATCCGGCCTACCCGACGCACCTGCCGCTGCTGGACCTGGTGCAGGCACCGGCCTTCGCGATCAAGGTGCCGGCCACCAACCACTTGGGTCTCTCCGACTTCTCGCTGCTCGGACGGCCGGTCGCCTGGATAGGCATGACGGGACGGCTCGACCCGGCGCGCCGCCAGTCGATCATGACCGACTACGTGGTCGGCTTCTTCGAGAGATACCTGATGGGCCGCTCGCCCGAGCAGTTCGACGGGCTGGCGGCCCGCTACCCGGACGTGGAGATCGCCAAGCGCAACGTCCCCTGATCGCGGCGGCCTCGACCGCCCACGGCGCTCTGCACGGGGGCGCTAACGAAGGGACGCGGACATCGCGGAGAGGCTGTTGAGCATGCGCACCGCAGCCTCGACCGTGGGGGCATCGAACGCCACCTCGTCGCCGCCCAGCCGCCGCATCGCAGGCCACTGGCAGAACAGGTCGGCGAACGCCGGCGTCTGCGTCTGCACGCGCACCGCGACCGGGCAAGCCAGCGTGAAGAGCTGCGCGTCGCCGAGCCTGCGCAGCGCGGCCGCCGCGCCTGCCCGGATGGCCTCGCACGACTGCGCCGGCGAGAGGCTCACCCCGCTCGTGTGCCCCGTGGCGCGCTTGGTCTGCACGAAGGTGGCATGCGGGAAGAGCGTACGGTTCTCCTCGATGAAGGCGTCGTCGCCGCTCGCCATTGCCACCGGCGCGCCGCGCTCGCCGGCGAGCGCCCCGTAGATCCCGGCCTCGCCCAGCTCGCGGTCGTTGACCGCGATGCGCGCGAAGGCGAGGCTGTTGATGGTGTGCGCGAGGATGCCGCGTCCCCGCGCCCGCGAGTGGTAGCCGATCATCAGGACCGCATCGACGCCTTCCTCCACGCCGGCCACCATGCCGAGGTAGCGCGGCTTGCCCTGCACCACGCGGGCGCGGGCGTCGAGCCCGTCCGGCGGCATGTTGCGGAAGTTGCCGTGCGAATCGTTCACCAGCACGTCCGTAGCGCCCGCATCGAAAGCGCCGGCGATGGCGGCGTTGGCTTCCTGGGCCATCAGCAGGCGGGCCCTCTCGTGCTCGGCGTTGCCGGCGCGCGTCTGCTCCGCGTGGAAGACGCCGGCCACGCCCTCGATGTCGGTGGATACGAGGACCTTCATCCCCTGGTCTCCGTCGGCGAGCCGTCGCGGGACGGCCGACGCCTGCGGGCGTCGCCGATCACTGCGGGTCGATGCCGCGCAGGTGCCGGTCGAACCAGCCTATGGTGCGCAACGCCCCGTCGATCTTGTTCTCGCGCTTGAAGAGCCCGTGCCCCTCGTTCGGGTAGTAACGGGCATCGACCGGCTTGCCGAGGCGACGCAGCGTCGCCACCACCTGTTCGGCCTCGTATTTCGGCACGCGGATGTCGTTGTCGCCTTGCAGCACGAGCAACGGCGCCTGATAGCGGTCGAGATAGGTCAACGGGCTCACGCGCTCGTAGACCTCGCGGTCCCTGACCGGGTGCCCGATCAGTCCCTCCTGGTACGCCCGCAGCGCCGGCGATCCGCGCTCGTGCATCGAGGTCCAGTTGGTGATGCCGCAGACCTCCACGCCGGCCGCGAAGACATCGGGCGCGCGGCCGAGCGCGATCATCGTCATGTAGCCGCCGTAGGACACGCCCGTGATGCCGACGCGCTTCGCGTCGACATAGCCCGAGTCGACGAGGAACTTCACGCCCGCGACATAGTCGCCGAGGTCGCCGCCGCCGAGGTCGCGGATGTTGGCGCGCATGAACGCCCGGCCGTAGCCGGTCGAGCCGCGCGGGTTCGGCGCGATCACGAAGTAACCCCGGGCGGCGAGCGCGACCGCGGTCGCATCGTAGCGGTCCTCGGTCTGGCCGGTCGGGCCGCCATGGGCGATCACCACGGCGGCGGCGCTGGCGTCACGGCGCGCGTTGGCCGGCACCCAAAGGATCGCGCTGATCCGCGTGCCGTCCTGCGCGGGATAGGTCACGACCTGCGTCGACGGCAGCGTCGCGACCGCGGACTCCGAGAAGCGCAGGAACGGACTGCTGCGGCCGCTCTTGCGGTCATGGCTCCAATAGGCGAGCGGCTCGGTCCCGGACTGGTGGGGGAAGATGATGCGGCCGTCCGGTGTCTCGGCGGGCAGCTTGCCGAAGTAGTCGGTGTTCATGCCGGACGGGAGCGGCAGGGTCTCGGTGCGTCCCGATGCGATGTCATGCCGCTTCACGACGCTGCGACCGTCGATGTTGTCGAGGAACAGCAAGGTCTTGCCGTCGGCGGAGAACCGCAGACTGCTCTGCTCCCACGGTCCGGGCGCGAGCATGCGCAGCTTCTGGGCGCGGACATCGAACAGCGCCGCCTGCTTCCTGCCGTCGGCGGTCTCGGTGGTAAGGGCCAACCAGCGTTCGTCCGGGCTGATGTCCGATACCGGGTTGATGGGCGAAACCGGCTTGCGGATCACCGGCACCGCCCGTCCATCGGCGACCGTGATCCGATAGAGCGTGTCCTCGACGCTGCCCGTGATGTCCACGCGGCGCGCATAGACGGCGCGGCCGTCGGCCGAGAACTCCACCGCCGCCCACTGCCGGTCGGGCAAGGTCTCGGAGGTGAGCGTCCGCTCTGCGCCGCTCGCAAGGTCCATGACCACGATGTTCGCCGAGGGCGCGGTCTTCAGCCGGCGCGAGAACGCGAGTCGCCTCGCGTCACGCGAGAACACGGCGCCCGCCTCGGAGGCTTCGGGCGTGCGGGTCAGGTTGCGCGATGCGCCGCCGGCCACCGGCACCGCGTGCAGGTCGAACATCTCCGCGCCGCCGAGGTCCTCCCCGTAGACCACGGTCTTGCTGTCCGGCGAGACCGTGATGCCCCAGTGGCGGTCGTCGGAGGTGGTGAGGCGACGCGGCGTCCCGCCCGCGGTGTCGACATGCCAAAGGTTGAGCCGGCCGCTGGCATCGGAGGCATAGACGAGTCCGCGTCCGTCCGGGGTCACCGCCGCATCCCAACTCGCCGGTTCTGAAAAAAGCGCCGCCACCGACGGCGTCGCCGCCTGCGGCATCTGTGGCGAGACGATCGAGCGCGGGTCGGTCAGCGCCCTCGATGGCGTCGGCACGGGCGCTGCGGCGGACGCGAGCGTGGAGGAGAGGGCGGCTGCGGCGAGGAGCGGGGCAAGCGTGCGCATCGGTGTTTCCGTGGTGGGAGTGCAGACCGTCACCGCGGCGCAGATCTGTCGCGCTCGCGTTGACAGTTCCGGATACGCAACTATACTGCAATTGCGCAACGCACTGTCAATGTCGCGGCGACGGCAACCCATGATCTCTGCCAAT
The DNA here is from genome assembly GCA_009923475.1 of Gammaproteobacteria bacterium. Lineage (GTDB taxonomy): Bacteria > Pseudomonadota > Gammaproteobacteria > Steroidobacterales > Steroidobacteraceae > UBA964. The sequence goes on from RFTM01000017.1 coordinate 9,751, forward strand.
CCCATCGCGCCCATGTCCGGCCACTCCGAACCGCTCGTCGAGTTCGCCACGCCGTTCGTGGTCTTCCTCGGCGACATCAGTGCGCAGACCTACGCCAAGACCGCCCTCGGGCTGATCCAGTGGCGCCCCGGCGAGTGCGTCGGCCAGATGCGGCTCTCGACAGCCACCTTCGACGCGGGCGTGCCCGATGTGACGGTCGCCGCCGCCAAGGCGGCGGGCGCTCGCTCCGTGGTCATCGGTTCGGCCGCGGTCGGCGGCATCGTGCCGGCCTCATGGGTGCCGGCGCTGTGCGAGGCGGCGCGCGCCGGGCTCGACATCGTCGCGGGCATGCACGGCAGGCTCGCCGCGCTGCCCGGTCTCGCCGAGGCCGCGGCTGCGGGCGGCGCGCGGCTCGTCGATGTGCGGGTGCCGCCACCGGGCCTGCCGGTCGGCACGGGCCGCAAGCGCACCGGCCGCCGCGTGCTCACCGTGGGCACGGACTGCGCATGCGGCAAGAAATACACGGCGCTGCAGCTCGCGGCGGACCTCCAGCGCGCCGGCATGGATGCCACGTTCCGCGCCACCGGACAGACCGGCATCATGATCGCGGGTCGCGGCGTGCCGATCGACGCGGTGGTGTCCGACTTCGTCACGGGCGCGGCTGAAGTGCTGTCGCCGGATGCTGCGCCCGGCCACTGGGACGTGGTGGAAGGGCAGGGCTCGCTGTTCCACCCGGGTTACCTGCAGGTCACGGTGGGCCTGTTGGTCGGTTCGCAGCCGGATGCGTTCGTCGTCTGCCACGATCCGCTGCGCACGCACATCGCCAGCTGGCCGGATTTCGCGCTGCCGAGCGTGCCCGAGCTCATCGAGCGCACCATCCTCCTCGGCCGTCTCACCAATCCGGGCATCCGCTGCGTCGGCGTGTCCTTGAACACCTCCAAGGTGCCGTCCGGCCAGCGTGCGGCCTTGCTCGCGCGCTATGCGGACGAGACCGGCCTGCCTTGCGTCGATCCGCTGGTCGAAGGCACCGGCGCCATCGTGTCGGAGATCCGCCGCCGTTTCCCCGCCTGAGAGGTGACCCGCCATGCCTTGCACCCGCCCTCTTGCGGCACTGTGTCTGACGGCGGCGGTCACGCTCACCGCAGCGGCGGCGCCCCCCGCGTCCCGGGTGGTCGACCGCTCGGCATGGATCGACAGCTCGGTCACCGCCACGACGGATGACCCGCGCCGTCTCCCCGTGCCGAAGGGCTTCAACGAGCCCGCCGGGTCGCTGCTCATCCGCAACGCACGGCTGTTCGATGGCACCGGCGCGCCGGCCCGACCCGCCGCTCTTCTGGTGACGGGCAGTCATATCGTCGGGATCGCCGCCGATGAGTCTCGCCTGACCGTGCCTGCCGACGCGCAGGTCATCGACGCAGCCGGCAAGACGGTGATGCCGGGACTCATCGATGCGCACACGCACATCACCTATGTGGAGCAGTTCGGGCTGCCGGCGTCGACCAGCGACGAGAGCCAGGCCGGCGCTGCGCTGCGTGGCCAGGAGCGCCTGCGTTACTTCGTCGAGAGCGGCATCACCTCGGTCCGCGACGTGGCGTCGCATGGCATGGCCCCGTTCATGCTGAAACAATGGGTCGCCAGTGGCCGGATCCCGGGGCCGCGGGTGTTCGCCTCCGGCGCGCTGATCACCAGCGTGGGCGGACACGGTACCGAGAATTTCATCATGAGCACCGCCCCTGGCTACCCCGACGGCGCGGTCTACGAGGCCAGCGGCCCGGATGGTTTTCGCGATGCCGTGCGCCTGCAATTCAAGCGCGGCGCCGATCTCATCAAGCTCGGCAGCCACTTCACCCGTGAAGAGGTGCAGGCCGCAGTCGATGAAGCCCATACCCTCGGCCTGCGCGTGACCGTCGACAGCGAGACGGTCTACACGCAGATGGCCGTCGAGGCGGGCGTGGACTGCGTCGAGCACCCGCTGCCGCGGACGGACGAGGTCATCAAGATGATGGCCCGCAAGGGCGTGTGCGCCGTGATCACGCTCGTGCCTTACCAGTACATCAACGCTGCCGGTGGCTATTTCCAGTCCACTTCACGCCGTTTCACCTCGACCGACGAAGTGCTTCTCGCCATGGCGAAGAAGCTGGATGCGGCGGGCGTGCGCATCGGGATCGGCACGGACCTGATCGCCGGCTGGTACCGGTTCCTGCCCGACCCTTACCTGCAGGAATTGCGGAACTACGTGTCCCTCGGCAAGACGCCGGCGCAAGCGCTGGTCGCGGCCACCCGTACCAACGCCGAGATCCTGGGCATGGAAGACCGTCTTTCTTTCCGGACAACCACAGCCGGCTCGTCCTCAACGCCGGTTTCGTCCCGCATTGGCGCGCCGGAGCGAAGGAGCGCTTCACCTATCGCCGGGAGCTCGGCGAAGGGCGGACCGAGTTCGTCGAGGTGATGGCGGCGGACGGGCGTCGGCGTCCCGCCTTCGACCATGCCATCGTGGCGGCGGGTTTG
>RFTM01000161.1 GCA_009923475.1 Gammaproteobacteria bacterium
CCGGATCGAAGCGCGTGATCTCGCCGACCCCGGCATGGGAGGCGTTGAGCCGCGCCTCGCGCAGCAGCGCCGCATCGAGGTCGCGCCCCCGCAGCACGAGGCCCCGCGCGCGGCAGCGCTCGAGCCCCGTGGCAGCGCGCGCCTCGGCGCCCTCCACCAGGGACCGCCACAGCGCCGGGTCATGGCCCGGCCAGCGCAGGAAACCGAAGTAGCGCCGCCGGTGGTTGGCCGCGAGACCCGCGGCCATGCGCGCCGCCTCGATCACCAAGGTGCCCGAGCCGCACATCGGATCGAGGAAGGCGGCGCCCTCCGCGGCCAGCGCCGGCCAGCCGGCGCGCAGCAGCACGCCCGCGGCGACGTTCTCGCGCAGCGGCGCCTCGCCCGTGTCGCCGCGCCAACCGCGCCGATGCAGGCCCTCGCCCGACAGGTCGATCGACACCGTCACCGTCGTGCCGACGGCGTGGGCATGCACGCGCACGCCGGGCTCGCGCGGCGCGATGTCCGGCCGGACACCGGTGCTCTCGCGCAGCGCGTCGCAGATCGCGTCCTTCAGGCGCAAGGTGCCGTAGTGCGTGTTCACGACGGCCGGATGGCGGCCGCTCCACTCGCAGGCGAGCGTCTGCGCGGGATCGACGTGGGCGCGCCAATCGAGGCCGCGCAGCGCCGCGTAGATGGCCGCGTCGTCCGCCGCCTCGAAGCGCAGCACCTCGAGGTGGATGCGGCTCGCCACCCACGACTCGAGGCAGGCGCGATAGGCGACCTCCAGCGGGCCGGTGAACGCCACGGCATTGCCGCGTTCGCGGATGTCGGTCGCGCCGAACGGCCAAGGGCGCTCGTCTCCTCGAGCGCGACCGCACCCGGATGCGGCCAGGCGCGCAGCTTGTGGGGCGCGAGCGCGAGTTTCAGGCGCAGGTTGTGCTTGGCGCGGGTCTCGGCGCCGACACAGGCCCCTGCGCAGCGCCCGACCTGATGGCCGAAGCAGGACCCCTCGCCGCCGGTCTCGAGTCCGAGCACCCGCAGGCAGAGCTTGTGGTCGCGCGCGAGCGTGGTGAGCGCGTTGCGCGCCTGGCGGGCCGAGCGGTAGAGCCCGAACAGGTCGGCCGCAGGCAGCGGACCGTCGAGCGCCAGCAGTTGCGGCGCGGCGCCATCGTCGCCCACCGACCAGGTGTGCAGCCCGCCGCCGCCGCGCAGGCGCCGGTTGTACACGGGCTGCCGCTCGCGCACGAGCCGCGCCTCGAGCAGCAACGCCCCGAACTCGCCGGCCGTCTCGGTCCACTCCACGCGACGCACCTGGGCCGCGAGGCGCTGCGACTTCGCGTCGCGCCCCGCCGACATGAAGTGCGACAGCACGCGCTCTCGCAGGTTCACCGCCTTGCCGACATACAGCAGCGCGTCGCCTTCACCGATGAAGCGGTAGACCCCGCAGGCCTCGGGCAGGTCGTCGACCAGCGACTCAGGCAACTGCGCCGGCAACGACGGGCGGCGCGAGACCTTCGCGAGCGCCGCATCCAGCGTGTCGGCGGGCAGCCGGTCGCGCAGGGCGAGCCAGAACTGCGCCAGCACCGCCGCATCCGGCAAGGCGCGGTGGCGCGTCGCGCATTCGAGACCATGCCGCTCGATGAGCGCGTCGAGGTTGTGGCGCGGCTGGTCGGGGAAGAGCTCGCGCGACAGGCGCACCGTGCACGCGAGCGGCGCCGTGAACGGGCGGCCGAGACGCCGCAGCTCGGCGCGGACGAAACCGTAGTCGAAGCGGGCGTTGTGGGCCACGAAGCGCCTGCCCGCGAGCCGCGCCTCGACCTCGTCGGCGATCGCGGCGAAGGGCGGCGCCTCGGCCACCATCTCGTCGCTGATGCCGGTCAGCCTCTGGATGGAGGGCGGGATGCGGCAGCCGGGATGGACGAGGCTGCTCCACTGCCACTCGATCTCGCCGGCGCGCAGGCCGACCAGGGCGATCTCGGTGATGCGGTGCCAGGCGGGGTGCCCCCCGGTGGTCTCCACGTCCACGCAGACGACAGGTTCGTCGAACACGGTCAGACGCGGGGCGGAACGGGCATGGCGCGGATTCTACCAGTCACCCGCACCATCCTCCGGCAACGATGCACGATGCCGCACTGATATGGTGCAGGAATCGCGCTAGAATGCAGCCAGAACGGCGTATCCGGGGCTTTTGACCCTTGGCACGACGTTTGCTCCGTCCGACACAGGACCCTCCAACAAAGGACAAAAAATGAAGAAGCATGCCCCGCTCGTTGTCGTCGCCCTCGCCGCCGTTGCGGCGCCCTTGGCCAAGGCCGAGGTGAGCTCGACGATCACCCTCACCACCGATTACGACTTCCGCGGCATCACGCAGACAGCGCTCGATCCCGCCCTGCAGGCCAGCCTCGACTGGTCGCATGAGTCGGGTTTCTACCTCGGCACCTGGGTCAGCAACGTCGATTTCGGGCGCACCGCCAAGGCGGACTACGAGCTCGACCTGCTCGGCGGATTCCGCGGGTCGATCGGGGAAGACATCGGCTACGACGTCGGTTACGTGCAGTACACGTTCAACCCGAGCGGCGACAAGGTCGACTTCGGCGAGGCCTATGTGGGCATGTCCTACAAGGCCGTGTCCGCCAAGTTCTGGTACTCGGACGACTTCACAAACTCCGGCAAGAGCGCGTCGTACTTCGAGGTCAACGGCAGCCTGCCGCTGCCCAACGATTTCGGCATCGCGCTGCACGCGGGCTACAGCAGCGGCAAGTTCTGGGACGCGGGCCCGGACGGCGCGTACACCGATTACTCGATCGGCGTCACCAAGTCGCTCGGCAAGCTCAACCTCGCGCTGAAGTGGATCGACGGCAGCGACCTGGCGTCCACCAACGGCACGCCGGGCAAGGTGTTCAGCTCGGAAGGGAAGATCCAGTTGTCGGTCGCCACCACGGTCCCGTGGTGAGGCGAGCCTGACCGGGAAGCATCGCCTCCGCGCCGGACTTCAGCGTCCGGCGCGGAGGCGTTTTCGCGTCAGCGGCTGATGCGCGCCGGCACGCGGCGCAGCATCGTGAAGGCAGCGGCGGCAGCCAGGCCGCCCGCCACATAAACCCCCATCGTCAGCAGATAGCCCGGGAACCAGGCCGCGACCTGGACCGCGAAGGTCGTGAGCGACGTCGGCGCCGCGGGCGGCGCGAGCAGGTACATGCCGAGGTTCGCGAGCGCGAAGCAGCCGAGCGCCGCAGCCGGGACGGCCACCGCGATGCGCCAACCGGCGCCTGCCGCCGCGACCGCATGGCCCGCCCACCAGAGCAGCCCGTAGGCCGGCACGAGGAAGAGGTAGGCCGGCGAGTAGCACAGCGTCGGCGTGCCAAGACCGAAGGCCACGAGGTCGGCGACCCAAGCCAGCGCGAAGAACGCCGGGAACAGGCGCGGCTCGCGCAGCCAGAGGCCGGCGAGGAAGAACACGGCCCACGAAGCATCCGGCGGGCCGCCGAACTCGCCGAAGTGGCCGATGCGCGTCACGAACATGGCGAGCGCGAGCCCGAGGGCGAGCGGCCAGTGGAAACGTTCTCTGCGGATCATCTTGTTCGACTCCTTGGCGGTCGCCCGCCGGACAACATCAACGCGGCGCGCTCCAACGCACCGTCAGGAAACCTTCTCGACCCAGCGCCGGGTAGAGCGTCGCCGTCTCGTAGCGACGGTCGAGCGCGTTCGCCACCCTCGCCTGCAACTCGACCGACGGGCTGATCTGCCAGGAGGCGGTCAGGTCGACCACCGCGTAACCGCCCAACCGCCGCGTGTTGGCGAGGTCATCATACCGCTCACCGGCCCATTGCACACTTGCGCCCAGCCCGAGACCTCGCGCGTTCCAACCCACGGACGTCTTGCCGGACCAGGACGGGCGGCGCGGCAACTCACGGCCGCGGGTCGCGCCGGTGCTGCGGTCCTCGGCCTGCAGCCAGGACAGGGTCTGCGACAGGCGCCACGGACCGGACCGCCACTCGAGACCGCCCTCGACACCGCTCAACTGCGCGCGCGCGATGTTCTGCGGCAGGAAGGTCGCGAGGTCGAAGGCGATGAGATCGTCGATGCGGCTTTGGTAGGCCGCCACATCCCAACGCAGCGCGGCGACGCTGCCCCGCAACCCCAGCTCGGCGGTGCGGCCGCGCTCGGGCTTGAGGTCGGGATTGCTGTAGCCCGGATAGTAGAGCTCGTTGAAGGACGGCGCCTTGAAGGCCGTGCCGAGGCTCGCATGGGCCTGCACACCGCCGGCGGAGCGCCAACCGAAGGCGATGCTGCCCGTGGTGTTGGTGCCGAACTGCTGGTTGTCGTCCGTGCGCAGCGCGACGGCCGTGCTCAAGGCGCCGCGGCGCAGCGAGTACTGGGCGAACACGGCCCGGTCATCGCGCGAGGTCTTGGTGTAGCCGGTGTCGCTGTCGACCTTGTCGCGCAGCCAATCGAGGCCGAGGACGAGGTCGCCCGCGCCCGCGCGCAGGTCGTTCTGCCACGAGGCGCTGTCGCGCCGCGAGTTGTACACGCTCGTGAAGCTGCCGCCGGCGCGCAGGCTGGTGGACTGGTCCCAGGAGCGGCCCGCCTGCACGGTGCTGCGCCAACCGGCGCGCGGCGCCACCACCCACTTCACGCCCGCCACCTGGTTCACGAGGTCGGACTCGTTGAGGAAAGAGCTGTCGAAGGCGACATGCGCCTCGCTGCGCTGCACGAAGGCCTCGAGGTCGTGCTCGCCGAGCCGCGTGCCGGCGCGCAGGTTGACGCTGCCGTTGCGGTAGGGGTCGCGGTCGGGCTCGCTGGTGAAGCAGCCGCCACCCGGGGGGAACGGCAAGCCAAGGCAGGCGTTGACGCCATCGGTGCGCAGGTGGGAGGCCTGCAGGTCGAGCCACCCCGCGGCATCGCCGAGACCGGCAGCGAGCGCGACCTGGGTCGTGCCGTGCGAACCGCCCGAGACCCGCAGCGAAGGGGCGGC
>RFTM01000162.1 GCA_009923475.1 Gammaproteobacteria bacterium
GGGGCTGCCGTCGCTGTCGACGGTCGCCGACTGCCCGACCGTGGTGGTGCACGGTTGGCAGGACGAGGTCGTCCCCGTCGACCACGGACTCGCGTTCGCGCGCGCACGGCGCGCCACGCTGCACCTGGTCGACGACGACCACCGTCTCACCGCCTCGTTGCCGCGCCTCTGCGGCTGGTTCGGCGGTTTCCTCGGCGCCTTCGCCGCTTGAGGCCGGCGTCCGCGTGAAGTCCCTGCTGCGCTGGATCCTCTCCTGGTGGGTGCGTGCCGAGCTGCGCCCGGAGGGAGCGCTTGAGGGCATCGGTGCCGCCGTCGCCGCTCCGGTGTGCTATGTGCTCGAACGGCGCAGCGTCGTCGATGCGGCGCTGCTCGAGTCGGTCTGCGCCCGCCACGGGCTGCCTTCGCCCGCGGGACGCCTGGTCGGCCGCGGCGCGACCGAGGTCCGCGCCACCTTGCCTTTGCTGCAGGCGCGCGGCTGGTCCGATCCGCGCATCGACCGCCGGCCGCCGCCCGAACTGCTGCGGCTGATCGACGCGCTGCGCGCCGATCCGGGGCTCGATGTCCGTCTCGTGCCCATGCAGGTCTTCTGGGGCCGCGCGCCGCAGAAGGAAGGGTCGTGGCTGCGCCTGTGGCTCACCGAGGGCTGGGTGCTCGGCGGCGGCCTGCGCAAGACGCTGCAGGTGCTCTTCAACGGCCGCTTCACGATGGTGGAGATCGGCGCACCGGTCAGCTTGCGCAGCCTGCTCGACGACGACGGTCCGGTCGGGCCGCAGGCCGCGCGCATCGCCCGCGCCTGGCGCGCCACCTTCCGCCGTCAGCGCGCCGCGCGCATCGGCCCCGACCTCTCGCACCGCCGCACCATCCTCGCGCGCGTGCTCAACACCCGCGCGGTGCGCGCGGCCGCCGCGCAGGAGGCGAAGGCGAAGAAGGTCCCGCGCCGCAAGGCGCTGCTGACCGCGCGCGGCTACGGCGAGGAGATCGCCGCCAACTATTCGCACGCCTTCGTGAACTTCATGGAGGCCTTCCTGCGCCGGCTCTGGACGCGGCTCTACGACGGCGTCGACTTCAACCACGTCGACACGCTGCGCGCCGTGGCCCGCGAGCACGAGATCGTGTTCGTGCCCTGCCACCGCAGCCATATGGACTACCTGCTGCTGTCCTACGCCATCTACGTGCAGGGCTATGCCGTGCCGCACATCGCCGCCGGCATCAACCTCGACATCCCGGTGGTCGGGCGGCTGCTGCGCAAGGGCGGGGCGTTCTTCATCCGCCGCAGCTTCGCGGGCAACGCGCTCTACACCGCGGTGCTCATGAAGTACCTCGGCGCGATCATGGCCCGCGGCCACTCCATCGAGTACTTCATCGAGGGCGGGCGCTCGCGCACCGGCCGACTGCTGCAGCCCAAGACCGGCATGCTCGCGATGACGGTGCGCAGCTACCTGCGCGACCCGCGCCGGCCGGTGGTGTTCCTGCCGGTCTATTTCGGCTACGAGCGCATCGTCGAGGGCGACACCTACATCGGCGAGCTGTCGGGCCGCCCGAAGCGCAAGGAGGGCGTCGGCGACCTGCTGCGCGCCCCGCGCATGCTGCGCAAGAAGTTCGGGCGCGTCAGCGTCAACCTCGGCGAACCGATCCAGCTCGACGCGCTGCTCGGGCGCCACGCGCCGGACTGGCGCGCCCAGCCGGTCGAGGACGAGACGCGCGTGGCCTGGCTCGCGCCGGCGGTCGATGACCTCGCGCAGCGCATCATGCGGCACATCAACGCCGCCGCGGCGGTGACGCCCATCAACCTGCTGGCGCTGACCCTGCTCGCCATGCCGCGCCAGACGATGCCGGCGGCCGACCTCGCGCGGCAGGTCGACCTCTACATCGGGCTGCTGCGCGAAGCGCCCTACGACCCGCGCGTGACCGTGACCGCGACCGGCGGCGAGGCGGCGCTCGCGCACGGCGAGGCGCTCGGCGTGCTGCAGCGCCAGCCGCACCCGCTCGGCGAGCTGGTGCGCAGCAGCGACGAGGTGGCGGTGCTCATGACCTACTACCGCAACAACGTGCAGCACCTGTTCGCGCTGCCGTCGCTGGTCGCCTGCGCGTTCATCGCCAACCCGGTGGTGCCGACCGCCGACCTGCAGCGCCTCGCCTGGCGCGTCTACCCGTATGTCGCCGCGGAGCTGTTCCTGAAGTGGTCCGAGGAGGAGCTCGCGGCGCAGGTCGACGCGCAGCTCGCGGCGCTCGCCAGGCTCGGCGTGCTCGAGCGTATCGCCCTGCCCGACGGCGCCGAGGCCTGGCGCCGGCCGGCGCCCAGCACCCCCGCCGCCGTGCAGCTGTCGCTGCTCGCCGGGTCCTCCGTGCAGACCATCGAGCGTTACTACCTCGCCATCTCGGCGCTGACCCAGGCGCCGCCCGGGACCTACACGGCCAAGGAACTGTCGGAGCGCTGCCGGCTCATGGCGCAGCGCATCGAGACGGTCTACGGCTTCGATTCGCCGGAGTTCGCGGACCGCGCCCTCTTCGACCAGTTCATCGCGCTGCTGCTGCGCCGCGAGGTGATACGCGTCGACGGTTCAGGGCGGCTGCTGCACGACGAGGTGCTGCAGCGCGTGGCGACCGACGCCGAGTTCGTGCTCTCCGAGCAGATCCGCCACAGCATCCTGCAGGTGACGCGCGGCTGAGGCCCCGCGCCGCCGCATCAGTCCTCGCGCCCGGGGCGCCCACGCGCGCGCTTGACGGCGCCGCGCCGCGACTTCGAGTCCATGCGCCGTTCGCGCGAGGCCCGCGTCGGCTTGGTGGCGCGCCGGGCCTTCGGCTCGACGAGCGCGCGGGTCACGAGGTCGACGAGGCGCTCCTCGGCGGCGCGGCGGTTCTGTTCCTGGCTGCGGTGCTCGCGCGCGATGATGAGCAGCGCGCCGTCGTCGGTGACGCGGCGGCCGGCGAGCGCGCGCAGGCGCTGCTTGACGGCCCACGACAGCGCGGCCGTGCCGGCGAGGTCGAAGCGCAGCTGCACGGCCGAGGCGACCTTGTTGACGTTCTGGCCGCCGGGCCCTCCGGCGCGCACGAAGGCGACCTCGAGGTCGGCGTCGGGGATCTCGACCCTACCCGCGCGCAGCGCCATCGTCGGGTCCGGCGAGATGCGCGGGGCGCGTGGCCACGGCGCCCGGCTCGAGCACGCGTACTTCCTGCTGCGCCACCGGGATCTTGATGCCGTGGTCCTTGAACAGCCGCCAGATCCGCCGGTTCACGTCGGAACGCACGTTGTTGACGCCGTTCATCGGGTCGCGGATCCAGAAGCGGGCCTCGAGCTTCATGCCGTAGTTCTCGAACGAGATGAGGCGGGACACCGGCGCCGGGTCGCGCAGGATGCGCGGATGACCCTCGGTGGCGCGGACCAGGAGCTCGAGCGCGAGCTCGGGATCGTCGTCGTAGGAGACCATCACCGGCACGCGCAGGCGGACGCGCTTGTCGGAGTAGCTCCAGTTGATCACCGAGTTCGTGATCAGGTTCTGGTTGGGCACCAGCGACTCGACGCCGTCGCGGTCGCGCACCACGACATAGCGGCCGCGCAGCTCCTGCACCCAGCCGAAGTTGTCGGAGGTGGTCCCGGTGTGCTGGTGGAAGCTGATGACGTCGCCCGGCTTGATCGACTTGTCCATCAGCAGCACGAAGCCGCTGACGAAGTTGCTGGTGATGTCGCGGATGCCGAAACCGAGCGCGAACACGATGGCGCCGGTGAGCACGGTGAGCGCCGTGAGGTCGACGCCCGCGGAGTTGATGCCGAGCAGCACGCCGAGGCCGATCAGCAGGAAGTAGGCCGACTTGCTGATGCCGATGCGGGTCGCAGGCGCGAGCGATTCGATGGCCATGACGCGCCGCTCGATGCCGCGCGCGAGCAGCGTCATGGTCAGCACGAAGAGCGTGACCACCACCAGGCCCTTGAGCAGGTCCCAGAGGCTGAACACCGACTTGCCGGGCAGCAGGTCGACCTGGTCGAGCGAACGCTCCAGCCAGTCGAAGATGCCGAGCACCTCGAGGCCGAGCGCGAGCCACACGAAGAGCGTGACCCGGCCCTCGTGGGCGGCGAGCCAGCTGCCGTCGCCGAGCAGCAGGCGCACGGCGTAGACCGCGAGCCGCACCGCGCCGAGCGCGGCGACCAGGCGCAGCGCCACCACCAGCACGAGGTCCGTCATGCCCCAGGCCGCCGCCGCCTCGCGCGCCAGCGCGACCAGCAGCACGGCGATGGCGTAGGGCGCGGCGATCACGCCGGCCTCGATGAGGCGCCATTGCCAACCCGCCGGCGGGTTGGGGCCGGAGTTGAGGCGCTCGGCGGCGCGGCGCATCAGGCGGCCGCAGATGTAGGCGACCGCCACCGCGACCAGCGCGACCAGCAGTTCGTTCAGCCCGTCCGGCGTCAACAGCTCGCGGAACAGGCGCGGGAGCGATATCGGGTCGGCTTGCATCGCGTCGTCCTCAGGCGTTGAGATCGGGGATCAGCTGGCTCGCGTAGCGCTCTATCTGGTCCTTGAGCATGAGCTTGCGCTTCTTGAGGCGCTTGAGCTGCAGCTGGTCGACGTGGATGTCCATGGACAGCCGCGTGATCACCTCGTCGAGGTCGCGGTGCTCGATGCGCAGCTGCCGCAGCTTCTCGATGTTGCGGAACAGCTCGCGGTCGATCTTGTCTTGATCCGGGTCGGACATCAGAGCCTTGCCGCGACGTGTTCGAGGTCGGCCGGTAGCTTATCGAAGCGACCCGGCGGATTCCACGGCAGCGCCGGGTCATGGAAATCCGAGCCGGTCGACGCCAGCAGCGCGTGGCCGCGCGCGAGCGTCGCGAGCCGGTCGCGGTCGCGCGGGCTCATGCCGGCCATGCTGACCTCCAGCCCTTGTCCGCCGGCGTCGCGGAACGCGGCCACCAGCCGGCGCAGCGCGCCGGCGCAGACCGCCCCGACCG
>RFTM01000163.1 GCA_009923475.1 Gammaproteobacteria bacterium
ACACCACGTACGCCGAGAAATGGATTACTCTCACCATCGAGCGTCAATCCTGCAGCGCCGAACATCTGATGGTGGGCCTGCAATGCGGCGGCTCGGATGGCTTTTCAGGGCTGTCGGCCAACCCTGCGCTGGGGAAAGCCGTGGATATCCTGGTGCGCCATGGCGGCACCGCCATCCTGTCCGAGACACCGGAAATTTTCGGCGTTGAGCACACGCTCACCGCGCGTGCGCGCACACCCGAAATCGGTCGCAAGCTGGTGGAGCGCATCGACTGGTGGCTGAAGTACAACGAAGGTCGTGACACGCAGATCAACGGCCGTGTGTCGCCCGGCAATCACGCGGGCGGCCTTGCCAACATCATCGAAAAAAGCCTGGGCGGTGCGAAGAAAGCGGGCTCGAGCGCCATGATGGAGGTGTATCGCTACGCCGAGCCGGTGATTGAGCATGGCTTTGTGTTCATGGACACGCCTGGTTACGACCCGGTTTCGGCCACCGGGCAGATTGCGGGCGGCGCGAACCTCATCGCCTTTACCACGGGTCGTGGCTCGTGTTTCGGCTCTTACCCCTCTCCCACCATCAAGCTCGCCACCAACACGCCCATGTATCGCCGCATGACCGGCGACATGGACATCAACTGCGGCGAGGTGATCGATGGGGCTGCCACACTCGAGCAGATGGGCGAACAGATCTTTCAGCTCATGCTGAGCATCGCCTCGGGCGAGCGTTCCAAAAGCGAGTCGCTCGGTGTGGGCGACAACGAGTTCGTGCCCTGGCAGATTGGTGTGCTGTCCTGAGCGGGGCTCAGGAAAATTTTGGTGGCCGTTTCTCGATGAATGCCCGCACGGCCTCGTGGTGGTCGGCGCTCATGTGTGCGAGTGACTGGTAAGCCGCCGAAGTTTCAAGCACCGAGTCGAGCGTGTTGTGCACCGCTTCGCGCAATAGCCGCTTGGTCATGCGCAGAATGCCCGACGGATTGCGAGCAATGCGACCGGCGAGCGCCCGGGCTTCCTCAAGCAGTGAGTCGGCCGGCACAACCCTGGAAATCAGTCCGCAGGCGAGGGCCTCGGCGGCGCTGATCGGGTCTCCGGTGAATGCCATTTCAGCGGCCTTGGCCGCGCCCACCGCGCGCGGCAGCAGCCATGCGCCGCCATCTCCGGGCACGATACCCACGCGAACGAAGCTCTCGGCAAAGGTGGCCGATTCGCTCGCAATACGCATGTCGCACATGCAGGCCAGATCGAGGCCTGCGCCGATCGCCTCACCGTGCAGCCAAGTTTCGTAACCGGTCACCGTTTCAATCGCATGACCAAAAGTGTGGCCGAGATTCAGCAACGCTCGATCACCGCGCTCGTGCTCATCGCGGGCGACGATCTCGGCTTTGATTTCGCAGGAGCGCCGCACCGCATGAGCGAGCGCAGCGGGTTCGAGTGCGAGCAACGCCGCGGCGTTCGCCTCGAGCCACTCGAAGAATTCGTGATCGCAGATCAAACCGTATTTGATCACCTCGGCGAGTCCGGCGCGCAATTCGCGTGCGGGCAAGGTGCGCATTCTGGGTGGTTCGGGTCGGGAGCGTTCTGCGCTCACGCCGGACATCCCCTCCTTGCATGAACAGGGCGTGAAGGATTTCCATTTTGATGCCTGGTTCGCCGTGTGGGGGCCCCTAGGACTGCCGGCCGACATCGTGCGTCGTTACAACGCGGTGTTCCGCGAAGTGCTGGCCGATCCCGAGGTGCGTGAGCTGCTGAAGCTCATGATCCACTCGCTCTACAGCCATCGCGAGATCTTCCTGCGCGAGCTCATCTCGAACGCCTCGGACGCCAACGACAAGCTGCGCTTCCTCGCGCTCTCGCAGCCCGACCTGATGGCGGGCGAGGCCGAGCTCAAGGTCTGGGTGGACCACGACGCGGCCAAGGGCACGCTCACGATCCGCGACAACGGCGTCGGCATGACGCGCGAGGAGGCGATCCTGCACCTCGGCACCATCGCCAAGTCCGGCACCGGGGAGTTCTTCAAGCGGCTCACGGGTGATCAGCAGAAGGACTCGCAGCTCATCGGCCAGTTCGGCGTCGGGTTCTATTCGGCGTTCATCGTCGCCGACGAGGTCGAGGTGTTCACGCGCAAGGCGGGCGAGCCCGCCGCGGCGGGCGTGCGCTGGGCCTCGAAGGCCGACGGCGAGTTCACGCTCGAGGCCTCGCCGCGCGAGGAGCGCGGCACCACGGTGGTGCTGCACCTCAAGGACGACGCCAAGGAATTCGCCGACGGCTGGCGGCTGCGCTCGCTGGTGCGCCGCTATTCGGACCACATCGCCTTCCCGGTGCTGATGCGCAAGGAGGGCGAGGCCAGCCTCGACTGGGAGGCCGCCAACCAGGGGCAGGCGCTGTGGACGCGGCCGCGCAGCGAGGTCACGGACGACGAATACAAGGAGTTCTACCGGCACGTCTCGCACGACTTCGCCGACCCGCTCGCCTGGAGCCACAACAAGGTCGAGGGCAAGCGCGAGTACACCTCGCTGCTGTACGTGCCGGCGCGCGCGCCCTTCGACCTCTACCAGCGCGACGCCTCGCGCGGGCTCAAGCTCTATGTCCGGCGCGTGTTCATCATGGACGACGCCGAGCAGTTCCTGCCGCTCTACCTGCGCTTCCTGCGCGGCGTGCTCGATTCCGACGACCTGCCGCTCAATGTCTCGCGCGAGCTCCTGCAGAAGGACGCCGAGGTCGAGGCGATGCGCGCGGCGCTCACCAAGCGCGCGCTGGACCTGCTCGCGCGGCTCGCCAAGGACGAGCCGGAGAAGTACGCCGCGTTCTGGAAGGAGTTCGGCCCGGTGCTCAAGGAAGGCACGGGCGAGGATCCCGCCAACCGCGACAAGATCCTGCCGCTGTTGCGCTTCGCGAGCACGCACGAGGCCTCGGACGAGCCGACGGCCACGCTCGCGGACTATGTCGCGCGCATGAAGACGGGCCAGGAGCGAATCTACTACCTGATCGCCGATACGGTGACCGCGGCCCGCGGCAGCCCCTACCTCGAGACGCTGCGCGCCAAGGGCATCGAGGTGCTGCTGCTCGCCGACCGCGTCGATGAGTGGATGATGGGCCACCTGCGCGAGTTCGAGGGCAAGCGCTTCAAGGATGCCGCGCGCGGCGACCTGGAACTCGGCGGCCTCGAGGGCGAGGCGGACAAGGCCGCGGCCGAGGCGGCCCTCAAGGACGCGGAGCCCCTGCTCAAGCGCCTGAAGGACGCGCTCGGCGAGCGGGTCACCGAGGTCAAGGTCAGCACCCGCCTTGCCGATTCTCCTGCCTGCCTCGTGCTCGACGAGGGCGATGTCGGCGCGCAGATGCGCCGCATCCTCGCCGCGGCCGGCCAGCCCGTGCCTGAAGCCAAGCCCGCGCTTGAGGTCAACGCCCAGCACCCGCTGCTGCGGCGGCTCGAGTCGACGCCGGACGGCGAGGGCTTCGACGATCTCGCGTTGCTGGTGTTCGACCAGGCCAAGTTGGCGGAATCAGGCTCGGTCGCCGACCCCGGCGAGTTCGTGCGCCGGCTCAACCGCCTGCTGGGGCAGCTGATGACCCCGGGCGGCTGACGCGGTCGGGCGGCATGCCATAATCGACGCATGTCGAACGGCACCCCACCCGACGACCTGCGCGAGCGGCTCTCGCCGCTCGCCTACGAGGTCACCCAGCGCAAGGGCACGGAGCGCGCCTTCACCGGCGCGTTCACCCATCACAAGGAACGCGGCACCTACGGTTGCGTGTGCTGCGGCGCCGACCTCTTCGCCTCCGACACCAAGTACGACTCCGGCTCCGGCTGGCCGAGCTTCTGGACGCCGCTCGCCGGCGACCGCGTGCGCGAGATCCGCGACACCAGCCACGGCATGGTCCGCACCGAGGTGGTCTGCGCGGCCTGCGGCGCGCACCTCGGCCATGTGTTCGAGGACGGGCCGCGGCCCACCGGCCTGCGCTACTGCATCAACTCGGTGTCGCTCGCGTTCACGCCGGGCAGCGAGGGCGGGCGATGAGCCTGCGCGCGATCGCCACCATCACCTTGGTGCTCGTCGGGCTGACGCTGTTCGCCAAGCGCTTCCTGCCCGAGCTCTTCTGGGAGCCGACCGCCGCCGTCGCCGCGCGGGCCGTGCCGACGGCGCAGGCCGCGACCCCCGCAGACACGCCCCCCATCCTCATCCCCGAGGGCGATCCCGCGCCCACCGACGCCAAAGGAGCTCCCATGCCCCCCGACCAGCTGCAGTCCCAGGATCTCGAGCCCGGTTCGGGCGCCGCCGTCGCGCCAGGCCAGACCGCCGTCGTGCACTACACGGGTTGGCTGTGGGATGCCGCTGCGCCCGACAACAAGGGCCGCAAGTTCGACAGTTCACGCGACCACGGCGACACCTTCGCGTTCCGCGTCGGTGGCGGCGAGGTCATCCGCGGCTGGGACCAGGGCGTGGCCGACATGAAGGTCGGCGGCAAGCGCCGGCTCGTGATCCCCCCCGACCTCGGCTATGGCGCGCGCGGCGCCGGCGGCGTCATCCCGGGCGGCGCGACGCTGGTGTTCGACGTCGAACTGATGGGTATCCGCTGATGGCCGCGCACCGCATCGCCGCCGCTGCGGCGCTCTGCATCGTCGCCGGGGTCTCCGCCGCGCCGCCCGTCGCCGCCGCGACGCTGATCCACGCCGGCCGCGTCATCGACGGCGTCGCCGACAAGGCGCTGACCGAGCGCACGGTGGTGGTCGACGGCGGCAAGATCGTCGCGGTGGAGGCGGGCTACCGCAAGCCGGGCGCCGGCGACACCGTCATCGACCTGCGCGGCTCGACGCTGATGCCGGGGCTGATGGACATGCATGTCCACCTGACCAGCGAGTACAGCCGCAACAGCGCCAGCGACTCGTTCCGCAAGAACGGGCCGGACGTGGCGCTCGA
>RFTM01000164.1 GCA_009923475.1 Gammaproteobacteria bacterium
GAACCGATCCCGTATCCCGCGCGCCATCGTCTTGGCGGCAGCGCTCGCCTTGGGGTTTCCGATGGGAGCGCCGACCGCGCTCGCCGGGATCACCGAGGACTGCAAGGCCGACCTCGCCTATCTGCCGGGCTTCCTGCTGGCCAACGACACCGGCGCGCCCGAGCACCGAAAGCTGCGCGGCGAGGCCGTCCTCGCGGCAGCGATGGACGAGGCGATGCGCGCCGCGGGAACGGCGAAGACCGAAGACGACTGCGGCGTCGCCCTCCGCGACTACCTGCGGACCTGGCGCCACGGGCATCTGGAGGTCGTGCCGGCGGACTTCTCGTTCACGGCCGGCGCCGGCAAGGGCGACGAGGCGTCCGTCGCCACGCCACATGCGCGCATCCGGTGGTTGTCGGCGAAGACGGCGCTGCTGGAGCTCCCCACCTTCTACCCGTCGGCGGCCGGGCAGATCCGCAAGCTGATGGCCGACCATCGCCGACGCCTCGAACGCACGCCGAACTGGATCATCGATGTCCGCGACAACAACGGCGGCAGCGACAGCAGCTATGAACCGGTCATGGCGGCGGTGGTCGGCGACCCCATCTTCTCGGCGAGCGTGGAGTTCCTGTCGACGCCGGCCAACATCGAGAGCACGGCGGGCGCCTGCGACCTTTACGCGCCAGGCGACAAGGACTGCGCCGCGGCCATCGGCAAGCTTGTGACCGCCCTGCGCGCGGCGCCGCCCGGGACCTATGTCGCGCATCCGGGCTTCCCTGACCCCGTCATGAAGGTCGAGCCGGAGGAACCGCGCCGCATGCGGCCGGCGCGCGTCGCCGTGCTGACCGACCGGAAGTGCGGCAGTTCCTGCGAGCAGTTCGTGCTCGAGATCCGTCAAGCGCGGAACGTGAAGGTCTACGGCCGCAGCACCTACGGCGCCTTGGACTACTCGAACGTGCGCGCGCACAAGCTGCCCTCGGGCAAGCGCCTCGTGCTCTATGCGACCTCACGGTCCACGCGCCTGCCCTATCTGCCCGTCGACGCGTCGGGCATCCCGCCGGACGTCTTCATGCCGCCGCCCGCCGACGACGCCGCGCGCGCCCGCGAGATCGACACGGTCAGGGCGCTGCTCGAGCGGCGCTGAGACCGCTTGCAGCGCGGGATGAACCTCAGCACGATGGAGGGACGATGGAACCCGAACAGCAGTCCTCATCGAAGCCTGGCAAACCCGGCGCCTTGCAGGGGCTCCTGTTCGGCGGGTTGATCGGGGCTGCCGTCGCGGGGCTGGCCCTCGCGATCGGGCCGTTCATCGGCTCGGAGCTCGGCGACAACAGGCTGGTCCTGAAGATCGCCGAGGCCAACGAGGTCAAGACGCCGTGGGACCTCCTGGCGTTCCCCTTCTTGATGCTCATCGTCCTCGGAACGCATGAGATCGGGCACCTGATCGGCGGCTTGTCGCAAGGCATGCGTTTCCTGCTGCTGATCGTCGGACCGTTCGGCTGGCACGCGTCCGTCTCCGGCCCGAGGTTCGAGTGGAACACCAATGTCGCGCTGATGGGCGGTCTGGCCGCCACCTTGCCGACGGAGGTCGGCTCGTCGCTGCGGCGGCAGTTGCTGGTGATGATCGCCGGCGGGCCGCTCGCAAGCCTCCTGCTCGCGATCTTCGCCGTCGCAGCGATCGCATATGTCGATCCGCGCGTCGCAGCGTATTGCATCATCGTCGCCGCGACCTCTTTCGGCATCTTCCTCGTGACGCTCATCCCGGTGCGCGCCGGCGGCTTCATGAGCGATGGCATGCAGCTCATCGATGTATGGCGGGGAAGCGACGCGATCGCCGAACGAAGCGCGCTCTTGCAGATCTTCGCGCAGAGCTTGAACGGCGTCCGTCCGCGTGACTGGGACGCCAAGGTCCTCGAAGGGCTGTCGAAAGCCGACTCGGAGGACCCGACGCGGCGCACCGGCGGCCTGCTGTACTCGTTGATGTGGGCGATGGACGGCCGCCGCGACGCGGACATCGCGCACTACCGCGCACTGCTGGAGGGCGGCGTCGACGGATATCCGCCGGGCTTCAGGCAATCGGTCCACGTCGAGCTGGCCATCAGCGCATGGCTCGCCGGCGAGACGGACGCCGTCCGTCGGCATCTGGCGGCCAGCAAGGGCGGCATCGTGGAGCAGTCCCGCAGGCTTCTCGCACAGGCCGCCCTCGCCCGGCTGGAAGGACGCGAGGAGGACTGCCAGCGTGACCGTCTGCTCGCCATCAAGGCCCTCGCCAAGGCTTCCGACGCCGGGCAAAAGAAGCTGACCGAAGACCAGCTCGCGAGGTTGACGCCCTTGGCCTGACCCGGCCCCGTCCGTTGCCTGGTCAGTTCGCCGCGTCCGGCTGGTTTTCCGGCTCGGCGCGACGGAACGCGTCGAGACTCCGGCAATGGGCGTCGATGGACGACAGCTTCGGGAAGTCCCCGAGTTCGCAGCCGAAGCGGCGGGCGTTGTACATCTGCGGCACCAGGCATGCGTCGACGATCGACACGCTGTCGCCGAACGCGTACCTGCCGTCCGCCGAATGGCGGCGCGCGAGCGCTTCGAGCGCGACGAAACCCTCGCGGATCCAATGACGGACCCAGCGGGCCACTGCCGCGTCATCGGCCCCGAAATCGCCGCGCAAACGGTTGAGCACCCGCAGGTTGTTGATCGGATGGATGTCGGCGCTGATGATGCCCGCCATGCTGCGCACCGTGGCCCGCGCGAAGCTGTCCGCCGGCAGCAAGGGCGGCGACGGCCATCGTTCCTCGAGGTATTCGATGATCGCGGTCGACTGGGCCACGACGCCGTCCCCGGTCTCGAGGGCGGGAACCAGGCCCTGGGGGTTCAGGGCGAGATAGGCCTCCGCGCGATGCGCGCCGCGCGGCAAAGCGTGATGGATCGCCTCGACCTCGAGGCCCTTGAGGTTCAGGGCGATCCGCACGCGGTAGGCCGCGGAACTCCGCCAGTAGCCATGCAGTCTCATGCGCGTCAGCCCATCGGTCACGGCAGATCCCGACGGCTCGGCCCGACGCTCATGCCGATCGTGCCGACGCCATCGACACCACCGGCGACCACATCACCCGGCACGAGCGGCCCGACCCCGGCGGGGGTCCCGGTGAAGATCAGGTCTCCCGGCTGCAGGACCATCGACGCGGAGATGAAGGCGATGACTTCGGGGACCGACCAGATCAGCTCCGAGATGTCCGCATCCTGCCGGACGACGCCGTTGACCGAGAGCCAGATCCGGCCCTTGGAGGGGTGACCGATCCGGGCGACGGTGGCCAAGGCGGAACACGGCGCCGAACGGTCGAAGGACTTCCCCCACTCCCACGGGCGCCCGGCATCGCGCGCGGCGAACTGCAGGTCGCGGCGCGTCAGGTCGATGCCGACCGCGTAACCGAGGATGTGCGAACGGGCATCATCGACGCCGATCTGCGAACCGCCGCGACCGATGGCCACCACCAACTCGATCTCGTGATGGAAGTTCCCGGTCTGCGGCGGATAGTCGATGACCGAACCGTCAGCGACCAGGGCGTCCGCCGGCTTCTGGAAGATGAACGGCGCCTCGCGGGCAGGATCCTTGCCCATCTCCCGGGCGTGCGCCTCGTAGTTGCGCCCGACGCAATACACCCGTCGCACGGGGAAGCGCGCGTCGTCGTCAAGGACCGCGATGGAAGACTGCGGCGGGGGAGCGATGATGTAGTTCATGGTGACCTCTCTTCCCTGAAGAGGCCGGTCGCCTGTTGCACCGGCCGGTCGGAGAACGAAAACAGCACGGCGTCACCGCTCGCATGGTGCCGCACGGGCGACCAGCTCGGCACCACGAACACGTCGCGTGCCGACCATTCGATCGTCTGGTCACCGACCTGTGTCCGGCCCTCGCCTTCGATCGCCGTGTACACCGTCGCATCGGTGCAGCGATAGGGCCTGCCGTCGAAGCCCGCCGGCAGCAGCTGCATGAACGTGCCGATGGTCGGCATCGCGAAGCCGCCGGTGACGGGGTTCACGAAGCGCATCTTGTGGCCGTGCCATGCATCCGGGTCGCCGTTCCGTCGCAGGGTCTCGAGCGCCTCACGCGTCCGGGAATAGGGGTAACTGAAGATCGGCGAGGCGAGACCCGTCGGCCGATGATCGACCGGCAACAGGTTGGCGCCGTAGCGCGCCAGGCTGTCGCCGGTCGGCCGCGAGACGGGCTGCTCCACGACGCCCAAGTGCTCGGCGAAGGAGGCGTCCAACGCCTGCACGAGCGGGATGTCGAGGCCGTCGAGCCAGATCACCGGGTCATCGGTGTCGTTGCCGTGGTCATGCCACTGCCACGAGGGCGTGATGATGAAGTCCCCGGGATGCATCGTCGTCCGCTCGCCATCCACGGCGGTGTAGGCGCCCGTCCCCTCGAGCACGAAGCGCAAGGCGCTCTGGGTGTGACGGTGGCTGCGCGCGCGCTCGCCGGGCATGACCAGTTGCAGTCCCGCATACAAGGACGTGGTCACGCGCGACTGGCCGGCGAAAGCGGGGTTCTCGAGCACGAGCACCCGGCGCTCGGCCTCCTCGACCGAAACCAGCTCGCCCGCCTCCATCAGCAGCGCGCGCAGCTCGGGGTAACGCCAAAGTCTCGCGCGGCAACCGCTCGACGGCTGCGGGGTCACGAGCGCCGCCAACGACAGCCACAGCGGCGAAAGCGCGTTCTCGCCGAGGCGCCGGTAGAAGTCCTGCCGCTTGTCGACGGCGTCGATGGGGGTCGGAGGCATGGGCGGGTCCTCGGGGCTTCGGGCGGTCTTGCGCATGCGGTCGGGGACTACCCCCTCCGCAGCGACACGCCCTCCGCGCGCAGCAGGTCCGGGGCGTAGTAGAGCCGCCTGC
>RFTM01000165.1 GCA_009923475.1 Gammaproteobacteria bacterium
CGCCGTACTCGTCGACCACGATCGCCATGTGGTTGCGGCTGCGGCGGAACTCCTTGAGCATGACGTCGACCCGCTTGGACTCGGGCACCACCACCGCGGGCCGCATGCACTCCCGGATGTCGAAATCGGCAGCGCCTCCGCCCGCATAGATGCGCAGCACGTCCTTGGCGAGCAGGATGCCGACGATGTCGTCGCGGTCGTCGTCCATGACCGGGAAGCGCGAGTGGCCGGACTCGACGATCGCCGGCAGCAGCGTCTCGAGGGGATCGTCGCGGCGCACCGCGACCATCTGCGCGCGCGGTACCATGATGTCGCGCACCTGCAGGTCGGCGACGCCGAGCACGCCCTCGAGCATGCGCAGCGCGTCGGCGTCGATGAGGCCGCGCTCGAGCGCCTGCCGCAGCTGCATCACGAGGTCGTCGCGGTCCTCGGCCTCGCCGGACAGGGCCCGGCCGAGCTTGCGCATCCAGCCCATCGCGCTGTATCGGGGAGTGCTCATCGGCGTCCGTCGCCGCTGCCCGCGCGGGCCGGCGGCGCCTCAAGGTAGGGGTCGGGGAAACCGAAGCCCGCGAGCACGCGTCGCTCGCGCCGCTCCATGCGCCGCGCGTCCTGCGCGCGTTCGTGGTCGAGGCCCGCGAGGTGCAGGCAGCCGTGCACCACGAGGTGCGCCCAGTGCGCCTGCGGCGCCTTGCGCTGCCGCCGCGCCTCGCGGGCGACCACCGGGGCGCAGAGCACGATGTCGCCGAGGAACCGTCGGCGACGGCCGTGGCCGCGGGCGCGCCCGCGCACCGTGCCGGCGTCGGCCGGCGGGACCGGGAAGGAGAGCACGTTGGTGGCGTAGTCGCGGCCGCGCCAGACGAGGTTGAGACGGCGCCCTTCGGCCAGGCCCACCACCCGCACCGCGACCTCGGCGCCTCGCCCGCCCGCGCCCAGCGCGGCGCGTGCCCAGGCCGCGACCCGGGCCGCGGCAGGCGCGCCGCGGCGCACGCTGCTGCGCAGGTCGACCGCGAGCGGCGGACGGCGGGCGGCGCTCATCGCGGGCCGTTCCCGGGCTGACCGCGCAGCTCCTCGTCGCCCTCGTAGGCCTGCACGATGCGCTGCACCAAGGGGTGGCGCACCACGTCGCGCGCCTCGAAGAACTGGAAGGCGACGCCCTGCACGTCGCGCAGCACGGCGATCACGTGCCGCAGCCCGGACAAGCGGCCGGCCGGCAGGTCGGTCTGCGTGACGTCGCCCGTGACCACGGCGCGCGAACCGAAGCCGATGCGCGTGAGGAACATCTTCATCTGCTCGACGGTGGTGTTCTGCGCCTCGTCGAGGATGATGAAGGAGTCGTTGAGCGAGCGGCCGCGCATGAAGGCGAGCGGCGCGACCTCGATGACGTTGCGTTCGATGAGCTTGGCGACGCGGTCGAAGCCCATCATCTCGTAGAGCGCGTCGTACATCGGCCGGAGGTACGGGTCGACCTTCTGCGTCAGGTCGCCCGGCAGGAACCCGAGCCGCTCGCCCGCCTCGACCGCCGGTCGCACCAGCACGATGCGCCGCACGCGGTCGGACTGCAGCGCCTCGACCGCGCAGGCCACCGCGAGGTAGGTCTTGCCGGTGCCCGCGGGACCGACGCCGAAGGTGAGGTCGTGGCGCCGGATGCGCCTGAGGTATTCGCGCTGGTTGGGACCGCGCGCGCGGATGGTGCCGCGCAGCGTGCGCAAACCCGCATCGGCGTCGTCAGCGTCGCTGCCGTCGCCAGCCCCCGGCCCGGTGGCCGCCGCGCCCTCGCCGGGGTGGTCACGCAGCGCGAGGTGCACGGTCTCGGGGGTGATGTCCTCGGTGCGGGCGAGCCGGAAGAGCTCGTGCAGCAGCGACTCGGCGGCCGCGGCGTTCGGGCCCTGCGCCACGAAGGCGTTGCCGCGGCGGCGCAGGGCGACGCCGAGCCGCGTCTCGATGAGGCGCAGGTTGGCGTCCAGCGGACCGCAGAGGTTGGCGAGGCGCTCGTTGTCGGCGGGGGCGAGCAGGAACTCGCGCAGCGCCCCGGGCGCATCGCCGACGGGATGGTCAGGCATGCGCGGCACCCCGCGCAACGGGCTCGGCCGCGACCGGCTCGGCCGCGACGATGCGGCCGCGCAGCGAATGCGCCAGCGCCTCGGTGATCTCGACGTCGGCGAACCGGCCGACGAGACCCGGCGGGCCGGGGAAGTTGACCCAGCGGTTGTCCTCGGTGCGCCCCGCGAGCTCGCGCGCGTCGCGCCGCGACGGACGCGCCACCAGCACGCGCTGCACGCTGCCCACCATGGCGCGGCTGCGCGCCTGCGCCTGCGCATCGAGCAGCGCCTGCAGGCGCACGAGGCGCGACTGCTTCTCCTCGGCGGTCACCTCGTCCGGCAAGGAGGCGGCGGGCGTGCCGGGACGGCGGCTGTAGACGAAGCTGAACGACTGGTCGATGTCGAGCTCGCGCACGAGGCGCAGCGTCGCCTCGAAATCGCGTTCGGTCTCGCCGGGGAAGCCGACGATGAAATCGGAGGTGACCGCGATGCCCGGGCGCACGGCCCGCAGCCTGCGGATGCGCTCCTTGAACTCGAGCGCGGTGTAGCCGCGCTTCATCAGCGCGAGGATGCGGTCGGAACCGGACTGCACCGGCAGGTGCAGGTGGGCGGCGAGCTCGGGGACGCTGGCGTAGGCCTCGATGAGGCTGTCGTCGAACTCGAGGGGATGCGAGGTGGTGAAGCGGATGCGGTCGATGCCGGGCAAGGCGGCGACGTGGTGCACGAGCGTCGCGAGGTCGACCTCGACGCCGTCGGCCATCGGCCCGCGATAGGCGTTGACGTTCTGGCCGAGCAGCGTGACCTCGCGGACGCCCTGCGCGGCGAGGCTCCGCACCTCGGCCATGACCGACTCGAACGGACGGCTGATCTCGTCGCCGCGGGTGTAGGGGACGACGCAGAAGCTGCAGTACTTGCTGCAGCCTTCCATGATGGACACGAAGGCCGAGGCGCCCTCGGCGCGCGGCTCGGGCAGCCGGTCGAACTTCTCGATCTCGGGGAAGCTGATGTCGACCACGGCACGCCCGCGGGCGCGCAGCTCGGCGAGCATCTCGGGCAGCCGGTGCAGGGTCTGCGGACCGAACACGAGGTCGACCTGCGGCGCGCGCGCCGTGATGGCCTCGCCCTCCTGGCTCGCGACGCAGCCGCCCACGCCGATGATGACCTCGGGCCGGGTGTCCTTGAGGAGCTTCCACTCGCCGAGCAGCGAGAACACCTTCTCTTGCGCCTTCTCGCGCACGGAACAGGTGTTCATGAGCAGCACGTCGGCCTGACGGGGGTCATCGGTCGGCGCGAGGCCGAGCGAGGCCGCGAGCACGTCGCCCATGCGGGCGGAGTCGTACTCGTTCATCTGGCAACCGAAGGACTTGATGAAATAGCGGCCAGGCATGCGCGGTGCGCGGGTCCTCAGAACGGGATGTCGTCGTCGAACTCTTCGGTGCTGCTGCGCGAGCCTTCGCCGTAGCCGCCCTCGCCGCCGCGGCCACCGCCGCCCGAGGCGCGCGCCTCGCCGCGGGGCTCGCTGCGGCCCTCGCCGCCGCCCATGCCGCCACGGCCGCCGAGCATCTGCATGTCGTTGGCGACGATCTCGGTGGTGTAGCGGTCGCGGCCTTCCTTGTCCTGCCACTTGCGGGTGCGCAGCCGGCCCTCGATGTAGACCTGCGAGCCCTTGCGCAGGTACTCGCCGGCGATCTCGGCGAGGCGGCCGAACATGGCGACGCTGTGCCACTCGGTCTGCTCCTTCATCTCGCCGGTCTGCTTGTCCTTCCAGGACTCGGAGGTGGCGATGCGGAGGTTGCAGACGGTCATGCCGGAGGGCATGGCCTTGGTTTCCGGGTCTTGCCCGAGGTTGCCGACGAGGATGACCTTGTTGATGCCACGCGCCATGGAGAGTCCTTCCTGGGGTTGCGGACGGCGCCCGGGGGCGTCGGCCGAGAGAGACGGGGGATGGCTATATTAAGCGGCCCCCGCCCCCCCTGCACCGCCTATATCCGGGCAAATGCGCGCTTTTGGCCGGGCCCCGGCGGGCGGGGTACACTAACCGGCTGTTTTTCCTGCACAACGGCCCCATGAACCCCATCCGGATCCGGGGGGCGCGCACCCACAACCTGCGCGACCTCGACCTCGACATCCCCCGCCACCGCCTGGTCGTGGTGACCGGGCTGTCCGGGTCGGGCAAGTCCTCGCTCGCCTTCGACACCCTGTACGCCGAGGGCCAGCGGCGGTACGTGGAATCGCTGTCGGCCTACGCCCGTCAGTTCCTGTCGATGATGGACAAGCCGGACGTCGACCACATCGACGGCCTGTCGCCCGCCATCGCCATCGAGCAGAAAGCCGCCTCGCACAACCCGCGCTCGACGGTGGGCACGGTCACCGAGATCCACGACTACCTGCGCCTGCTCTACGCGCGCGCCGGCGTGCCGCACTGCCCCGAGCACGGCACCGCGCTCGAAGCGCAGACCGTGAGCCAGATGGTCGATCAGGTGTTGCGCCTCGGCGAGGGAACCGCAGCGTTGCTGCTCGCCCCGCTCGTACTCGACCGAAAGGGCGAGCATGAACACGTACTGCGCGATCTGCAGTCCCAAGGTTTCGTTCGCGTACGCATCGACGGCGTGATCTGCGAACTCGACTCGCCACCGAAACTCGATCCGCGACGCAAGCACAGCATCGATGCCGTAGTGGATCGCCTGCGGGTGCGCAGCGACGCCACGCAGCGTCTCGCCGAATCCTTCGAGACTGCGCTGCGACTATCGGGCGGAACGGCGCGTGTGGTACGTCTTGGCGAGG
>RFTM01000166.1 GCA_009923475.1 Gammaproteobacteria bacterium
GGCAAGGGCGGCTCGGGCGGTGACGGCAACAAGCCGCTCAACCTCCCCGAGCGCCGTCCGCTCGCGCTGCCCGAAGAGCGCCAGTCGCAGCTCAAGCAGCTGATCGCGCTCGGCAAGGAGCGCGGTTACCTCACCTACGCCCAGGTCAACGACTACCTGCCCTCCGAGATCGTCGACCCCGAGCAGATCGAGGAGATCGTCAACACGATCGCCGACATGGGCATCACGGTCTACGAGAAGGCGCCCGAGAACGAATCGCTGCTCGCGCCCGAGACCAACGCCGCGTCCGACGAAGAGGCCATCGAAGAGGCCGCCGCCGCGCTGGCCGCGCTCGATGCCGAGCTCGGCCGCACCACCGATCCCGTGCGCATGTACATGCGCGAGATGGGCACGGTCGAGCTGCTCACGCGCGAGGGCGAGATCAGCATCGCCAAGCGCATCGAAGAAGGCCTCGAGGCGGTCCGCACCCAGATCTCGCTCTACCTGCCCACCTACGAGCACATCTTCAAGGCCTACGAGCCGCTGAAGTCCGGCCAGGGCCGCCTCGCCGACATCATCGTCGGCTTCATCGACCCGAACGCGCCCGATGTCATCGCGCAGCCGCAGAACCCGACCAAGGCCGCCGAGGCGGCGCCGGCGGCCGAGGAGACCGAGGAGTCGGACGACGGCGACGAGGAAGCCGCCGACACCGGCCCCGATCCGGTCGAGGCGGCAGCGCGTTTCGCCTCGCTCGCCAAGCTGCACGGCCAGCTGCTG
The DNA here is from genome assembly GCA_009923475.1 of Gammaproteobacteria bacterium. Classification (GTDB taxonomy): domain Bacteria; phylum Pseudomonadota; class Gammaproteobacteria; order Steroidobacterales; family Steroidobacteraceae; genus UBA964. The sequence continues at coordinate 757 of RFTM01000166.1, forward strand.
AACGCCATCACCAAGGTCGGCCTCGCCGATCCCAAGGCGCAGAAGCTGCGCAACAAGCTCGCCGCCGAGTTCATGGAGCTCAAGCTCGCGCCGAAGATGTTCGACGCGCTCATCGACAACCTGCGCGTGCAGGTCAACGAGATCCGCCAGACCGAGAAGGAGGTCATGCTGCTCGCGGTGCGCGACGCCGGCATGCCGCGCAAGGAGTTCATCGCGAGCTTCCCGCGCAACGAGACCAACGACCGCTGGGCCGCCAAGCACGCCAAGGCCGGCAAGAAGTGGTCGGCGGGCATCGGCCGCGTGGCCGACGGCATCAAGGCGCGCCAGTCGCAGCTCTCGGCGATCGAGCAGCGCTGCCGCCTCAGCATCGGCGACATCAAGGACATCAACCGCGAGGTCTCGATCGGCGAGGCCAAGGCGCGCCGCGCCAAGAAAGAGATGGTCGAGGCCAACCTGCGCCTCGTGATCTCCATCGCCAAGAAGTACACCAACCGCGGCCTGCAGTTCCTCGACCTCATCCAGGAAGGCAACATCGGCCTCATGAAGGCGGTCGACAAGTTCGAGTACCGCCGCGGCTACAAGTTCTCCACCTACGCGACCTGGTGGATCCGCCAGGCCATCACCCGCTCGATCGCCGACCAGGCGCGCACCATCCGCATCCCGGTCCACATGATCGAGACCATCAACAAGCTCAACCGCATCTCGCGGCAGATGCTGCAGGAGATGGGGCGCGAGCCGACGCCCGACGAGCTCGCCGCGCGCATGGAGATGCCCGAGGACAAGGTCCGCAAGGTGCTCAAGATCGCCAAGGAACCCATCTCGATGGAGACCCCGATCGGCGACGACGAGGATTCGCACCTCGGCGATTTCATCGAGGACACCTCGGTGGCCTCGCCCATCGAGCAGGCCACCGCCGAGTCGCTGCGCGAGACCACGCACGCCGTGCTCGCCCAGCTGACGCCGCGCGAGGCCAAGGTGCTGCGCATGCGCTTCGGCATCGACCTGAACACCGACCACACCCTCGAGGAGGTCGGCAAGCAGTTCGATGTCACGCGCGAGCGCATCCGGCAGATCGAGGCCAAGGCGCTGCGCAAGCTGCGCCACCCGAGCCGCAGCGAGCAGCTACGCTCGTTCCTCATCGAGGACTGAACGGCATGGCGCCGGGAGCATCCGCTTCGCGCCCCAAAGACCGAGCGAGACCAGCAGCAGCAGGTCCATCGAACCGCCGCCGCCGCGCGGGTTGTTCACCGTGACCGTGACGGTGACCGGCGGGCCCGCTTCGAAGCCGTCGTTCGGCGTGATGGCGATCGCGTAACTGCCGGCCGGCGTGGCGTTGGCCCAGGAGAACTCGCCGGTCGTGCCGTTGAAGGTCGCTCCGGTCGGCAGACCGGAGGCCGAGAACGTGACCGTGTCGCCCTCGGGGTCGGTGGCGCCGACGCGGAACGACGCGGCGCTGCCGGTGGTGACGGTGACCGGCACGGGCGTGTTCATGACCGGCAGGCCGTTCGCTCGCAGGCTGACCACCGCGGAACCGACGAGCCCGTCGGCATCGCTCGCCGACAGGCGGAAGCCGAGCGTCGCACCGGGCGTCGGCGCGGTGAAGGACGGCTGCAGCGTCGTCGCGTTGGCCAAGGTCACCGTGGGCCCACTCAGCTGCTGCCACGACAAGGTGAGGGTCGGCAGCCCCGCCGGCTTCGGCGTCGCCGACCCGGTGAGCGCCACCGCCGAGCCGTTGCGGACGATCGCGGCGGGCGCGGTGGCGGTCACGGTCGGCGTGAGGTCTGCGAGTCGGTCGAGCGCGCGCTTCGCATCGAGCATGCCCGCCCCGCAGCGGCCGTCGCCGAACTGCACGCAGTAGGTGTTCGCCGGGAACGCCCGCGCCGACGCGGTGAGGATGTTCTTGACCGTGTCCGGTTTGAGCGTCGGCATCTGCGCGAAAAGCAACGCCACTACGCCCGACACGTGTGGCGTCGCCGCGCTAGTGCCGGTGTAGCCAGCAAAAACGCGTCGGTTTGGACCCGGCCCCTGCGCGCCGTCGCCGATGGTGGAGAACACCAGCCGGTAGAGCGTGCCCGTCGCCCCCGAGGTGCCGTGCGGCAGGCAGTTGAGCGCGCCGACGGAGCAGTTGCCGCCGCCGGGCGCGCTGATCGTCGTGCCAGGACCGACGTTCGCGAAATCGGAGTTGTCGCCCTCGATGGTGTGCGAGGTGACGGCGATGACGCCTTGGCAGTTCGCCGGCGAGCCGATGGTCAGGCCGCCGTCGTTGCCGGTGGCCGCGACCACCACGGCGCCGGCGGCGCGGGCCGCGTCGATGGCCGATTGCCGGGTGGCCGAGCACGAGGAGCTGGTCGCGCCGAGGCTGAGGTTGATCACCTTCGCCGGATCGGGGTTGCTCGGCACGCCGAGCGAGCCCAGGTACCGCTCGCCGGCGCGGCGCCCGATGCCCAGCGTATGGCGTCGGTGATGTCGGAAGCGTAGCCAAAGCACTTGCCGAGCGCGCGCACCGCGAGCACCTTGGCCTCGTAGGCGACACCCGGGATGCCGGTGCCGTTGTTGCCGACAGCCGCAACTGTACCCGCGACACGCGTACCGTGCCAGCTGCTGTTGCGCTCAGAACAAGATGCGAACAGCGGCTTGGTCTTGTCGTCCGCGGTGATCCAGTCGCCCGGATCGGAGGGATCGGCATCGCGGCCGTCGCCATCGTTCGCCACCACGAAACCGCCGTCGGCGTCGGCGCTGATGAAATCGTGGCCGCGCAGGATGTTCGCCTCAAGGTCCTCGTGGTTGAAGATGCCGGTGTCGATGACGGCGACGACCGCGCCCTGCCCGCGGGTGAGGCCCCAGGCGGTCGGCAGGTTGATGCCGCCCGCCCGCAGTGCCGTCGGCGCCTTCAGCGACCACATGCGCTCGACCGTCGCATCGGCGTAGGACGGGTCGTTCGGTTCCAGCAACGGGAACATGTATTCGTCGATCTCGACCGCGGCGATGCCCGAGGCCTGCCGCAGGCGCACCGCCAGGGATTCGGCCGCCGCGCGCGGCAAGGGGTCGCGCAAGCGGAAGACATGCGCGAGCGCCGCCATCGGCCGCCGGTACAGCAGCTGCGCGCCCGCCGACTTCGAGAGGCCATCGACCCGCGGCACGGTCATGGCGACGCGCTCGCCGGCCGCGACCTCGTCCCGGAAACTGACGATGAACTGGGTGACGGGCGGCGACGGCTGCACCGCGAGCGCGCGGGCGCCGGTCTTGGTCTGCGCATGGAGCGGCACCGCGAGGACGAGCAAGGCCGCTGCCGATATCGCGAGCGCCCGTCCGCAGGCCGGACCGATGGCTATCTTCATGCTGCCCCCAAGGACGGTCTAGATGCCGTCGCGATGCCCGGCTTGAAGATTACCACCCTGACCCGCCTCCACAACCCGCCGCGCGCCGGACCGCGCAGCCCGTCACGCCCCGCGTATCATGCCGGCCTCATGGTCATCGACCGCGACAGCACGCCCGCCGACCTCGCGGTGGTCGGCGCAGGCACGGCCGGCCTCGCGGCCGCCCTCGCCGCCGCAGAAGCCGGCGCGTCGGTGTTGCTGCTCGAGGCCGCCCGGGACATCGGCGGCACGCTGCACCTGTCGCACGGCCAGCTGAGCGCCGCCGGCACGCGCCTGCAGGCGGCGCGCGGCATCGCCGATGGCGATGGCACAGGTGCTGATGCCCGCCGCCTCCAGGCGCGGCAGCACCGGCACCAGCGCCTGGGCGTACTCCATGGAGTCGAAATCGCCCAGCTGACTGAGCAGCAGCACCAGCCGCCGCCGGCCGCTCTGCATGCCTTCGATTTGGCTCAGGCGCTGCAGAAGGGGCTGCGGTGCCGTCATGGCGCGGGCGCTGGGGCGCCCAAGGTAGCTTTCAGCCCCTGTCGCAGCGGAGCCCCGCGCCATGCCCCATTGGTTCCTGGTGCTGACGCTGGCGTTGTTCCATTTGGTGGGTCCGGTGCCCGCTGACCTGGGCGTTCACAACGGCGCCCTGGCGCCCTGCCCGTCTCCCGCCCATTGCGCCCGCGCGGAGTGGCCGGTGGCCGATC
>RFTM01000167.1 GCA_009923475.1 Gammaproteobacteria bacterium
AGGATGCGGCAGCCCGCGGACTCGGGCTTGTTGAGCACGAAGCCGGGGTTCGGCGCGCCGGCGGCGTCGTAGCGCCAGTCTGCGAAGAGCTGCTTGCCGAGCCCTTCGCGGGTGGTGGTGGTTAGGAAGCGCCCGGGGATGATCTGGTCGGTGTCGATGTTGGTCGACGGCATCACGACCGTGCGCGAGCGGATGGCTGAGATGGCTTGCATGGTCTCGTCCCGGTCAACCGTTGAGGAACTCGCGCGGGTCCGCGACCCGCCCGCGCACCGCCGAGGCCGCGGCCGTCTCGGGGCTGGCGAGCAGCGTGCGCGCGCCGATGCCCTGCCGGCCCTCGAAATTGCGGTTGCTGGTGCTGACCGCGTACTCGCCCTTCGGGACGGTATCGCCGTTCATGCCGAGGCACATCGAGCAGCCGGACTCGCGCCACTCGGCGCCAGCGCTGCGGAAGACCTCGTCGAGGCCCTCCGCCTCCGCCGCGCGCTTGACCTCCTGCGAGCCGGGGACCACCAGCATATGCACGCCGCGGGCGACCTTGTGGCCGCGCAGCACGCCGGCGGCGGCGCGCAGGTCGCTGAGGCGGCCGTTGGTGCAGCTGCCGACGAACACCACGTTGACCGGCGTGTCCTGGATGGCGGCGCCGGCCTGCAGACCCATGTATTTCAAAGCCGCGTCGAACACGGGATCGCCGCGTTGGTCGGGCACGCTGCCGGAGACCGGCGCGACCATCCCCGGGTTGGTGCCCCAGGTGACCATGGGTTCGAGACGCGAGGCGTCGATCTCGACCGTGCGGTCGTAGCGCGCGCCGGCGTCCGAGGGCAGCTCGCGCCAACGGGCGAGGGCGGCTTCCCAGGCCGCGCCCTTGGGCGAGCGCGGACGGTCCGCGAGGTAAGCGTAGGTCGTCTCGTCGGGCGCGATCATGCCGGCGCGGGCGCCGCCCTCGATGGACATGTTGCAGACGGTCATGCGCTGCTCCATCGACATCGCGCGGATCGCCTCGCCGCGGTACTCGAACACCTGCCCCGTGCCGCCCGCGACGCCCACCTTGCCGATGATGGCCAGGATCAGGTCCTTGGGGGTGACCCCGGCGGGCAGGCGTCCCGCGACCTCGATGGCGCAGGTGCGCGGCTTCTTCTGCAGCAGGCACTGGGTCGCGAGCACATGGCTCACCTCGGTGGTGCCGATGCCGAAGGCGAGGGCGCCGAAGGCGCCGTGCGTCGAGGTGTGGCTGTCACCGCAGACGATGGTGCTGCCGGGACGCGTCAGGCCGAGCTCCGGCCCGATGATGTGCACGATGCCGCGGCGCGAGTCCTGCAGCCCGAGCAGCTCGATGCCGAAGTCGGCGCAGTTGCGCTCGAGCTGGCGGATCTGCTGCGCCGCCGACTCGATGGAGATCGGCGCGCCGCCGAACACCTGCTCGGTGCGCGTCGGCGTCGCGTGGTCCATGGTGGCGATCGTCAGGTCGGGACGGCGCACCTTCAGACCGCGCTCGCGCAGCACGGTGAAGGCCTGCGGCGTGGTCACCTCGTGGGTGAGGTGCAGGTCGATGAACAGCACCGCCGGCGTGTCGGGCGTCTCGGGGACGACCTCGTGGGCGGACCAGACCTTCTCGAACAGCGTGCGCGGGGTACCCATGTCAGGCCACCGCCTGCGCGCGCTGCGACTGCTCGATGCGGTTGATCACTTCGAGGAACGCACGGGTCGCCGATTCGACGATGTCGGTGGTGGCGCTCGCCCCGCGGTAGCTGCGGTCGCGGAAGTCGACGTAGACGACCGCCTCGCCCTGCGCGTCCTCGCCCTCGGAGAGGCTGCGCAGCTCGAACTTGCGCAGCTTCGGATTGAGGCCGGTGGCCTGCTCGATGGCCTTGAAGGCCGCATCGACCGGACCGTCGCCCGTGGCGCTGCGCTCGACCTTGCGGCCGTCGGCGTGCTGCAGGGACACGGTGGCCTCGCCGACGCCGCCCTGCGATCCGGTGCGCAGCCCGGAGAGCGTCCAAGGGCCCTGGTCGCCGCCCTCGGCGCGCAGCACCAGCGCCTCGATGTCGCCGTCGAAGAGCTCTTTCTTCCTGTCGGCGAGCACCTTGAACTCCTCGAAGACCCGCGCGAACTCGGCGTCGTCGAGCTCGAAGCCGAGCTCGCGGATCCGCTCGCGCAGCGCGTGGCGGCCGCTGTGCTTGCCGAGCACGAGGCTGGAGCGCGTGAGGCCGACGTCCTGCGGGCGCATGATCTCGTAGGTGCTCGCGTGCTTGAGCATGCCGTGCTGGTGGATGCCCGACTCATGGGCGAAGGCGTTCTCGCCGACCACAGCCTTGTTGCGCGGGATCGGCATGCCCGTGATGCTCGAGACGAGCCGGGACACCGGATACAGCCGCTCCGTGTGGATGCCGGTGCGCGCGTTGAAGAAGGTCTCGCGGGTGCGCAGCGCCATCACGACCTCCTCGAGCGAGCAGTTGCCGGCCCGTTCGCCGATGCCGTTGATGGTGCACTCGACCTGGCGGGCGCCGTTGACCACGGCCATCAGGCTGTTGGCGACGGCCATGCCGAGGTCGTCGTGGCAGTGCACCGACAGCCGGGCGCGGTCGATGTTGCGGACGTTCTTGCGCAGGTACCGGAACAGCTCCGCGAACTCGTGCGGCACCGTGTAACCGACCGTGTCCGGGATGTTGACCGTGGTGGCGCCGGCGTCGATCACGGCCTCCACCACCTGCGCGAGGAAGTCGAGCTCGGTGCGCGAGGCGTCCTCGGGCGAGAACTCGATGTCCTCGCAGAACTCGCGCGCGATCTTCACGCCCGCCACGGCGTTGCGCAGGATCTCCTCCTTCGCCATGTTGAGCTTGTACTCGCGGTGGATCGCGCTGGTGGCGAGGAACACATGGATGCGGTGCCGCGCGGCGGGCCGCAGCGCGCTCGCCGCCTTCTCGATGTCGCCGCGGTTGCAGCGGGCGAGGCCGCAGATGATGGGCCCCTCGACCTCGCGGGCCACGGCGTTGACCGACTCCCAGTCGCCGGGCGAGGCCGCGGGGAAACCCGCCTCGATGACGTCCACGCCTAGATCCGCCAGCGCCTTCGCCACCCGCAGCTTTTCAGGCTGCGTCATGCTGCAGCCGGGCGATTGCTCGCCGTCGCGCAGCGTGGTGTCGAAGATCATCACGCGGTCGGCATTGGGGCTCATGGACGGGTCTCCCTGGACTGGACTGGCGTTCTTCGGTCAGCGGCCCTGGTCGAGCCAGGGCATGCGCGCGCGCAGCGCGTAACCGACCTTCTCGATCGGACGGTCGAGGTCGGCCTTCAGCATCGCCTCGTACTTCCTGCGGCCGGTCTTGTTCTCGCGGATCCACTGGCGGGCGAACTTGCCCTGCTGGATCTCCTTGAGGATCTTGCGCATCTCCGCCTTCGTCTGCTTGGTGACGACGCGCGGGCCGCGGGTCAGGTCGCCGTACTTGGCGGTCTCGCTGATGAACTTGTGCATCTTCCAGATGCCGCCTTCGTGCAGCAGGTCGACGATGAGCTTGAGCTCGTGCATGCACTCGAAGTAGGCGACCTCAGGCTGGTAGCCCGCCTCGACCAGGGTCTCGAAACCGCGGACGACGAGCTCGGTGGCGCCGCCGCAGAGCACGGCCTGCTCGCCGAAGAGGTCGGTCTCGGTCTCCTCGGCGAAGGTCGTCTGCAGCACGCCGCCGCGGGTGCCGCCGATGCCGTCGGCATAGGCGAGGGCCTTGGCGAAAGCCTTGCCGCTCGCGTCCTGGTGCACGGCGAGGAGCGAGGGAACGCCGCGCCCCTGCTCGTACTGCCGGCGGACGAGGTCGCCCGGACCCTTGGGCGCGATCAGCACCACGTCGAGGTCCTTGCGCGGCTTGATCTGCTTGAAGTGCACGTTGAAGCCGTGCGCGAAGAGCAGCGTGGCGCCTTTCTTGACGCCGCCGAGGACCGACTTGTAGAGGTCCTTCTGCGCGAGGTCGGGCGCCAGCATCGCGATGAGGTCGGCGCCCTTCACGGCGTCGGCAGGCTCCATGACCGGCAGCTTGTCCTTCTTGGCCTTCTTCCAGCTGTCGCCCTTGCGGACGCCGATGACGACGTCATGCCCGCTGTCGCGCAGGTTGAGCGCGTGCGCGCGGCCTTGGCTGCCGTAACCGAGCACGCAGATGCGCGCGCCCTTGAGGGCCTTCTTGTCGACGTCCTTCCGCGAATAAAGCTTCATCTCTCGACTCCCGTTTGCGTGATCCGAAAATTCCGTGACCCGAAAAAAAACCCCGCAGCGGCGGATGGCCGGTGCGGGGTCCCGTTTTATCGGCGCGCGGCCGGTGCTGGCTCTTGGCTCAGGACCCGGCGCGTGACCCGCACCCACCACTGCCCGCGAGGGATAGCCCCGCGACCGGCAGCGACGACCCGAGCGTTAGCGCGACCGACGGGCGGAGCCCGCAAGCGGTGGCGTGGACGGCGAGGGCGGTGCGGATCATCCGCGGATTCAATCATGTCGGCCGCCCGAGTGTCAACGAAAGGGCGGTGCCGCGACTGCCGACCGATGCGGCTTTCGGGCTACCATGACAGCATGAGCGAGACCCCCGCATCGGTGTCACCGCCGCCGCTGCTGCGCGACGGCGAGCACGCCGGCGCAGCCCTGCCGATCTGGCTGCTCGGCGAGGCCGACCTGCCGGCCTGGCGGAGCGCGCAGTCCGAGCCCGTCGCCCGATGGCTCTCGGCGCACCAGTTCAACGGCGAGCGGCAACGCCTGCTCGTGTTGCCCGACGCAGCGGGCGGGGTAGGCGGCGTGGTCTTGGGCTTGGGCGCCGGACCGGGGCT
>RFTM01000168.1 GCA_009923475.1 Gammaproteobacteria bacterium
CTGCCGGTGGCGGCGCGGCGCGAGGCCTGGTTCGACGGCATCCGCGCGGTGGCGCGGCTCGCGCGGCTCGACTGGCGCGCGGCCGGGCTCGGGTTCCTCGCGACGGCGGAGGCTGCGGCCGACGACGGGCGCGAGCCCTTGGATCGGCAGCTCGACCACTACGCCGCCGCGATCCGCTGGGCCGAGGAGCGAGCGGGCCGCGAGTACCCGCTGCTGCGCGCCGCCGAGCCATGGCTGCGCGCGAACCGGCCCGCCGGCGCGCCCGTCGCGTTCTCTTGGGGCGACGCGAAGCTCGGCAACTGCCTTTACCGCGACGGGCGGCTCGTCGCGATGCTCGATTTCGAGCAGGCGACGCTTACGCACCCGGTCGACGACCTGGCGTGGTGGCTCATGCTCGATGACTCGCTGTCGCGCGGCTATGGCGTGCCGCGGCTCGAGGGCCTGCCGACGCGCGCGGAATCGGTCGCTGCCTGGGAAGCGGAGAGCGGTCTCGTCGCCCGCGACCTCGACTACCTCGAGGTGTTCGCGGCTTGGCGCATGGCGTTCGTGATGGCGCGCATCGCGTTCCTGTTCCGCGCGCGCGGCTGGATCCCTGCGGACTCCGACATGGATGTCCGCAACGGCGGCGCCACGCTGCTCGCGGCGCACGGCGCAAGGCTCGGTTTCGCCGCGGCGGATGCGCCGCGAGCGGGAGGATGACATGACGGGAAGCATCGGTCCCTTGGTCGCGGCCGACGAGTGGCCGAACCACCAGATCGTCGAGACGCACGCGAGCGTGCTGCACACCGACCCTGCCTGGGCGGAGAAGGTCTGGGGCAGCGCCTGCAGTCCGGACGGTGCGCTGTCGGTGAGCTTCGGCTTCGGCAAGTACGTCAACCGCAACGTCGTGGACGGCTTCGGCGGCGTGAGCCGCGGCGTCGCGCAGTGGGCGGTGCGCGGCAGCCGTGCGCTGTCCGCGGATGTCGACCGCCTCGATGTCGGTCCCCTGCGCTACGACATCGTCGAGCCGCTCAAGCAGGTGCGCGTGCGGCTCGAGCCGAACGCCGTGCAGCCGATCGCCTTCGACCTCGTGCTCACCGGCATCACGCCCTGCGTCGTCGAGGAGCGCGAGGACCGCCGCACGCTGACCGGCTACAAGCGCAGCGCGGACCAGATCCGCTATCACCAGACCGGCACCGCGGACGGCTGGGTCGAGGTCGAGGGCCGGCGCATCGAGGTGCGCGGCTGGATGATGTCGCGCGACCGGTCTTGGGGCGTGCGGCCGACCGTCGGCCTGCCCATCCCCGGCATGCAGCCCGACCCGATGGACAGCCATCCGCCCCGCGTGCTCGCGGTCTGGAACCCCGTGCTGTTCGGGGCGGGCGACGATGCCTACTCGTTCATGCAGTACTACCTGCTCTACGAAGGCGAGGGTTGGCGCCACGAGAAAGTGCAGGGCGGTTTCGAGTTCCGCGACGGCCGCCGCCTGCCTGTGTCGCGCATCGAGCCGCGGCTCGAATTCGACCCCTCCAACCTCAGGCTGCGCCGCGCCGAGTTCGCGCTGACGATGCCGGACGGCGCGACGCGCCTGTTGCGCGCCGAGCCTGTCGGCGACACGGGCTTCCACCTCGGCGCCGGGCTCTACCTCGGCTTCGACGGGCACCATCACGGCGAGTGGCGCGGCGAGCTGCACCTCGACGGCGAGCACTTCGCCGATTGCTCGACGCCGGACAACGCGCGCCGGCTCAACCAGTTCCGCGACTGCGTGCTCGCCTACCACGATGTGGCCACGGGCGCGCGCGGCATGGGCATCTGCCAGACTTGGGTGCAGGGGCGCTGGCCTTCGATGGGCCTGCCCTGAGCGTCCTCGACGTTTCGGACCGGCACGGCAGACGACAGACAGACAGAGTGGGGAAAGCGATGATCAAGTACGACTTCGACGGCAAGGTGGCGGTGGTGACGGGCGCGGCGTCAGGCATCGGGCGGGCGACGGCGCTGGCGTTCGCGGCCTCAGGCGCCGCGGTGGTGGTCGCCGACATGAACGAGTCGGGCGGCGAGGAGACCGTGGCGCGCGCGCGCGCGGCGGGCGGTCGCGCCGTGTTCCAGCGCTGCGACGTGTCCAGCCCCGCGGAGGCGGAGGCCCTGGTCGCGCGTGCCGTCTCCGAGTACGGGCGGCTCGATTTCGCGCACAACAATGCCGGCATCAACAGCCTCGCGGCCGACGAGTGGGAGCTGCCGAACTGGCAACGCAGCCTCGCGGTCAACCTCACGGGCGTCATGCTCTGCATGAAGGCCGAGGCCGCGGTGATGCTCGCGCAGGGCAAGGGCGCCATCGTCAACACCGCGTCCATCAACGGGCTGGTGGGCAACCCTTCGCAGCCGGCTTACACGGCGACCAAGCATGCGGTGGTCGGCCTCACCCGCCACGGCGCGCTGCGCTGGGCGCGCAAGGGCGTGCGCGTCAACTGCGTCTGCCCGGGCGTGATCGACACGCCGATGGTGGAGGGCGTCTCGGCGCGGCCCGAGATCCGCAAGGTCATCGAGAACATGACGCCGCTCGGCCGCTTCGGCAAGCCCGAGGAGGTCGCGGCCGGCGTGCTGTGGCTGTGCTCCGACGCTTCGAGCTTCGTCACCGGCCATCCGCTCGTCATCGACGGCGGGGCGATCGCCGATTGAGCGCACCGGAATGCGGAACATCGTCCGGCTTGATGCGGCTGCTCGTGAAGAAACGCCAAGCCGCTGTCAAGCGGTGAAAATACTCATGCGTCCGGCCGTAGCCGCTTTTATCGTCATCACATGAGACGTTCTTTTTTTCTGTCTCTTTTGCTTTGCGCGAGCTGCGGCGGAGGCGGTGGCGGGGGTGCATCGACCTCGCCGACGCCCACCGTGACCGTGCCCGGCGCGCCGACCTCGGTCAGCGCGACCGCCGGCGACGCAGCCGCCACCCTCACTTTCAGCGCGCCCGCCTCGAACGGCGGCGCCGCCATCACCGCCTACACCGCTTCCTGCACCGCCGCGGGCGCGACCCGCACGGCTACCGGCGCGGCGTCTCCCCTGACGGTGACCGGGCTCACCAACGGCACGGGCTATTCCTGCTCCGTGACGGCCACCAACTCCGCCGGAACGGGCGCGGCATCGAGCGCCGTCAGCGTCACGCCCGCCGGCGCCGTGGCCGGAAGCTTCGCCTTGACGAGCAGCGCCGCGATCGAAGGCGGCGCCTTGCCCGCCGACTACACCTGCGACGGCACCGGTTCTTCGCCGCCGCTGTCATGGACCGATCCGCCGGCGGGCACGCAGGCTTTCGCGCTGCTCATGACCACGCTGCCGGGTGACGGCACGACGAAGTGGAACTGGGTGCTCTACGGGATCCCGGCGGCCGCGCGGGCGCTGCCCAAGGATGTCTTCGGGTCGGCGACGGCGGGTGTGGGGTCCGACGGTCCCTTCGTCGGCTACCAACCGCCCTGCTCGCAAGGTCCCGGTGCCAAGACCTATACGTTCACGCTCTACGCGCTGTCGGGCCTCCCGGACCTCACCGCCAGCGGCTCGCCCGTGACCGGCTCGGCGCTCGCCTCCGCCATCGCCGGGCTCACGCTCGGCACCGCGGTGCTCAACGTCAGCTACACGCGGCCCGCGAACGCGCCGGGCGCCTCGACGGGATGCGGCTACATCCGCGGTTCCCTCGGCGGCTCGACCACGGGCAGCGCGAGCGTGGCCTGCGACCAGACCTATGCGTACGTGAGCTCGAACAGTCTGCCCACCCACCCGATGATGAACGGCATCACCGCCACCAACCTGCAGGTGCCGGTGGCGCAGGACTTCCTCGGCGCAAAAGGCTGGCGCATCCCGCTCAGCCCGGCGATCGCGGCGTCCACGGTGTCGGCGGTCGATGGGCCGATCGGCATCGCGGTGAACGGCGTGCTCATCTTCAACCCCTGCAAGCAGGGCGGATGCCAGAACGGCGACACCAAGGTCCTGGGCGAGCTCGATGCCTGCAACGGCCATGCGGGACGCGCCGACGATTACCACTACCACGCCGCGCCGGTCTGCCTCATGCAGGGCCGGGCGGCGGATTACTGGGACACGCATCCGGTGGGATGGGCGCTCGACGGTTTCGCCATCTACGGCTACAACGACGCCAACGGCACCGTCGCCGCGCGTGATGCGGTCTGCGGCGGCAACACCAGCGCGGTGCAGAACGGCCCGCAGGGCTACAGCTATCACGTCACCGATGCCTCGCCGTATGTGCTGTCCTGTTTCCGGGGCACGCCGAGCCCTGACCTCGCGGGCCAAGGCGCCAAGTTCTCGCCCATGCGCCAGCCGCCCGTGCAACCGTTCCGCGTCTCGAACATGACGCTGACCACGGACGCGACGGACGGCTACCGGGTGCTGCAGTTCACCTCGGGCGTGGCTTTCACCACCAACGAGACGGGCAGCGACAGCTACTCCAACCCGCCCGGGACCTATCGCATCCGCTACAAGCAGCTGTCGGGCAGTGCGCTGGCCGCGGCGCTGGCGGCGGCGGGCAACGCCGGCAAGAGCGCATGCTGGAACTTCGTCTTCACCGACGGGTCCGGCAACACCACCCAGCCGACCATCAACTACTGCCGATGACCGGGCGACGTCCCGCCGCGCTCGGGTCGGCATGGTTGCTGTCGCTGCTGCCGATATGCGGCGCGGCCCACGAGCTGCCGGCCGACCGGCTGACGCTGGTGCAGCGCGAGGCGACCCATGTCTCGCTCACCTTCCGGGTGGACGACATCGCGCTCATGAAGCGGTTGGTCGCGCCCCGC
>RFTM01000169.1 GCA_009923475.1 Gammaproteobacteria bacterium
CGCCTGCAGGCCGGCAGCTGCTGGATCAACCACTACAACATCTGCCCCATGGAGCTGCCGTTCGGCGGCTACAAGCACTCGGGCATCGGCCGCGAGAACGGCCGCATCACCATGGAGTATTACACCCAGCTCAAGAGCGTCTACGTCGCCAAGGGCGGCATCGACGCGCCGTACTGAGCGGGCGGGGGACGGCGGCATGGCCATCAAGACGGACGAGTACGACTACATCATCGTCGGCGCGGGATCCGCGGGCTGCGTGCTGGCCGCGCGGCTGACCGAGGAGCGCGCGCATCGGGTGCTGTTGCTCGAACACGGCGGCTCGGACCGCTCGGTGTTCATCCGCATGCCCTCGGCGCTCGCCATCCCGATGAACCGCAAGCGCTACAACTGGTTCTACCACACGGAACCCGAGCCGGGGCTCGATGGCCGCAGCCTGCACACGCCGCGCGGCAAGGTGCTCGGCGGATCGTCCTCCATCAACGGCATGGTGTACATCCGCGGCAATCCGCTCGACTTCGAGCGCTGGCAGGAGGAGGGCGCGCGCGGCTGGGGATACGCTGATGTGCTGCCGTACTTCCGCCGCGCCGAGACCCGTGACGAGGGCGGCGACGCCTACCGCGGCGACCGCGGACCGCTGCAGACCCGCTACGGCAGCCTCGAGAACCCGCTGCATGCGGCCTGGCTCGCCGCCGGCAAGGAAGCGGGTTACCCGCTCACCGAGGACATCAACGGCTTCCAGCAGGAGGGCTTCGGCCGCTTCGACATGACCGTGGGCCGCGGCCAGCGTTGCAGCGCGGCGGTCGCCTACCTGCATCCTGTCCGCTCGCGCCCGAACCTCACGGTGGTGAGCGGCGCATTGGCCACCCGCATCCTGCTCGAGGGCGGGCGTGCCACGGGCGTCGAGTACAGCCGGGGCGGCGCGGTGCATACGGCGCGGGCGCGTCGCGAGGTCATCGTCAGCGGCGGCCCGATCAACTCGCCGCAACTGCTGAAACTGTCCGGCATCGGCCCTGCGTCCGAGCTCGAGTCGCAGGGCATCGCGGTGCGGCACGCCTTGCCCGGCGTCGGCGAGAACCTGCAGGACCACCTGGAGTTCTACTTCCAGGTCGCCTGCCGCGAGCCGGTGACGCTCTATTCGGCGATGAACCCGCTCGCCAAGGCCTGGATCGGCGCGCGCTGGCTGCTGACGCGCACCGGTCTCGGCGCCACCAACCACTTCGAGACCGGCGGGTTCATCCGCAGCCGCGCCGGCGTGCGTTACCCGGACATCCAGTACCACTTCCTGCCGCTTGCGGTCGCCTACGACGGGTCGAGCGGCGCCTCAGAGCACGGCTTCCAGGCGCATGTCGGGCCGATGCGCACGAACAGCCGCGGTTGGGTGCGCCTGCGTTCGGCGGACCCGCGCGATCCGCCGCGCATCCTGTTCAACTACCTGAGCACGCCCGAGGACATGCAGGAGATGCGCGCTTGCGTGCGTCTCACGCGCGAGATCTTCGCGCAGCCCGCGTTCGCGCGCTGGCGCGGCCGCGAGATCCAGCCGGGCGAAGGCGTGCAGGGCGACGCCGCGATCGACGCCTTCGTGCGTCGGCATGTCGAGAGCGCCTACCACCCCTGCGGCACCTGCCGCATGGGCGGCCCCGACGACCCGATGGCGGTGGTGGATCCCGAGACGCGGGTGCGCGGGCTCGAAGGGCTGCGGGTCGTCGACTCGTCGATCATGCCGTCGGTGACCACCGGCAACCTCAACGCGCCGACCATCATGCTGGCCGAGAAGGCGGCCGACCACATCCTGGGCAAGCCGCTGTTGCCGCGCTCGACGGCGCCTTGGTACGAGGCGCCGGACTGGCGCACCGCGCAGCGCTGAGGCGGCTCAGCCCGCGGGGCGGGTGAAGTCCTGCGCCGACTCCGCGAGCCAGCGCTGGAGGTAGTCGGAGAACGAGCGCCACACCTCGATGTGGAAGTCTTCGGTGCCCCGGCGCCACAGCACGATGTCCGTCTTGTTGAAGAGCGTGCGCGTGCCGCCGCCGACGGGGAAGCTCGCCGGATCGAGATCCAGCGGACAGCCGCAGTTGAGCAGGTCCGCGGCGAACGGCGCGGTCAGGCGCAGGGCGACCTGGCGCTGGGTGATGTCCACCAAAGAATGGGCATGGGCGGCGAGGGCGGCGGCAAGACGCGCGCCCAGCGCGGGAGCGTGCTCGCGCCAGGAGAGCAGCAGCCGCTCGTCGGGACCCAGCCAGAGGATCGTCACGGCGTCGTCGCCCGCGGTCCGACCTGCCGCATCGGGATCGGCGAGGCCGAGCGCGGCCGCGGCCGCGGCGAGGGCGCCCGGACCGCCCTGCAGCACGAAGCGGGCGGCGACCGGCACGGGCTGCAGCCAACCGTGTACCGATGCCGCGCGGCCCGGCGTGCGGGAGTCTTGCGTGTCAGACATTCAGGCGCGCCCCCTTCGGGTCGTAGAACACCGGCGCGCAGACCTCGACCGGGATCTCGCCGCCCGGCATGGGCACGTACAGCGTCTGGCCGATGCGGGCGCGGCCGCCCGCGACCACCGCAAGCGCGATGGAGCGTCCGAGGGTGGCGCTGGCATAGGACGAGGTGACATGGCCGATGAGTTTCATCGGCGGGGACTGCCCGGGCACATCGACGAGCTGCGCGCCTTCCTCGAGGACCACGCGCGGATCGCGCGTGAGCAGCCCCACGAGCTGCTTGCGGTCGGGCGACCGCATGGAGGGGCGGGCGAGCGCGCGTTTGCCGACGAAGTCCGGCTTCGACTTGCCGATCGCCCAGGCGAGGCCGACGTCATCCGGCGTGACCGTGCCGTCGGTGTCCTGGCCGATGATGATGAAGCCCTTCTCGGCGCGCAGCACGTGCATGGTCTCGGTGCCATAGGGCGTGAGCCCCTGCGACGCGCCCGCCGCCCAGATGGCCTCCAGCGCCTCGGCGCCGCGGTCTGACGGGACGTTCACCTCGAAGCCGAGCTCGCCGGTGAAGCTGACGCGGAACAGCATCATGGGGATGCCGCGCAGCGTGCCGTGGACCACGGCCATGTGCGGCAGCGCGGCGGCGGAGATGTCGAGGCCGTCCACGAGCGGCGCCAGCAACTCGCGGGCGCGCGGACCCTGCACCGCGATGACCGCCCACTGCTCGGTGGTGGAGGTGAGCCAGACGTCGAGGTCGGTCCACTCGGTCTGGCGGTAGTCCTCCATCATCGCCAGCACGCGGGCCGCGCCGCCGGTGGTGGTCGTGACATGGAAACGGTCCGGGGCGAGGCGTGCCACCACGCCGTCGTCGTAGACGAAGCCGTCGTCGCGCAACAGCACGCCGTACTTGCAGCGCCCGACCGCGAGCTTCGACCAGTCGTTGACGTAGAGGCGGTCCATGAAGGCGGTGGCACCCGGTCCCGCGACCACGATCTTGCCGAGGGTCGAGGCGTCGAACACGCCGCAGCCCTCGCGCACCGCGCGGCATTCGCGCGCCACGGCGGCGTGCATGTCGTCGCCGGCGCGCGGGAAGTAGCGGGCGCGCTTCCACATGCCGACATCCTCGAACACGGCGCCCTGGCGCACCGCCCAGCCGTGCATCGGCGTGCGCCGCACCGGGTCGAAGATCTCGCCGCGCGCCTGCCCCGCGAAGCTCGCGAAAGTGACGGGCGTATAGGGCATGCGGAAGGTGGTGAGACCGACCGCGGGCACCGGCTTGCCCAGCTCGCGCGCGGCGTGGTGCAGCGCATTGAGGTTGGAGGTCTTGCCCTGGTCGGTGGCCATGCCGGTGGTGGTGTAGCGCTTGATGTGCTCGATCGACCGGAAACCCTCGCGCATCGCGAGGTCGAGGTCCTTGAGCATCACGTCGTGCTGGAAGTCGACGAAGGCCTTGGGGCCGGGCACGGCGGCCTCGGCGCGGGGCAGGCGACCCACGGCGCTCGTCGCCGTGTCCTCGGTGGCCTCGAAGCGCGGTGCGACGGCCTCGAAACCCGCGGCGCCCGCAGCCGCAGCGCCCGCCGCGGCGCCGACGGACGGCGGCGCGGAAATGCACCTACTGCCCGAAGTTCAAGTCAACCGGACCGCGGCGGCCTGGGCGCGCAGGCAGAGTTCGGCGGCCTTGAAGGCGTGTTCCTGCGTCATCGCCTTCTCGGTGCGGTTCAGGCAATCGAGGATGAACTCGCCGAAGAACCGGTAGCCCACGCGACCAGCGACGTTCACCTGGTACTCGCCTTTGCCGTCGACGATGAAGACCTGGTTGCCGGTGCGGTCCCGCGTCAGGTCGACATATTTCCGCAACTCGAGGTAGCCCTTGGTGCCGAGGATGAACGTGCGGCCGTCGCCCCAATTGCTCAGCCCGTCGGGCGTGAACCAGTCCACCCGGATCTGGTTGGTCGCCCCGTTGTCACCCACGAAAGACGCCTCGCCGAAGTCCTCCAGCTCCGGCGTCTCCGGGTTCGCGAAATTTCCCACCGCGGCGTGCGTGACACGCGCGTCACGCGCCCCGGCGTAGGTGAGGAACTGCTCGCACTGGTGGCTGCCGATGTCGCACAGGATGCCTCCGTACCGGGCCTTCTCGAAAAACCACTGCGGACGCGTCGGCTTGTTCAGACGATGCGGACCGAGCCCGAGCACCTGCACGACACGGCCGACCACACCGTCCCGCACGAGTTGGGTCGCGAACATGCCCGCCTCGGAGTGCAGCCGCTCGCTGTAGTAAACGAAATACTTGCGTCCCGTGCGCTTCACCGCGGCGCGGGTCTGCTCCAACTGCGCGAGCGTCGTGAA
>RFTM01000170.1 GCA_009923475.1 Gammaproteobacteria bacterium
GGCGAGGAGTACCACTGATGAGTTACGCATGGCCGAACGGTGCGCGATTGGCGCTGTCGCTGGTGGTGAACGTGGAAGAGGGCGCCGAGTTCAACGTTACAGATGGCGATCGCGGCCCTGATCCGGTTGACGAACTCGGCATCGTGCTGAAAAAGCCCGTGCGCAACCACGGCAATGAATCGAACTATGCCTACGGCATTAACGAGGGTGCGCCGCGGGTGCTGGGTCTGCTCGCGCGATATGACATGCCCGCGACCTTCACCGCCGCCGCGGTGGCACTCGAGCGAGCGCCGCAGGTGGCCGCTGGAATCGTGGCTGGCGAGCACGAGGTGTGCGCGCATGGATATCGATGGGCCCATCAGCTCGGCATGCCGGAGGAGCGCGAGCGCGAGGAGGTGTCGCGCACCATCGGCGAACTGCAGGCCGAGGTCGCGCGCCAACGGCAGCAGCTCGACCTCTACCGCGGCGTGGTGACCGGCGGCTCGCCCGCCACGGCCAGCGTGGCCATCCGGCGCCTGCAGCTCGCGCCGTCGGCGCGGCCCGGCGGACACCTGCTGCGCATCGCGCTCGCCCGCACGGGGCGCCCCGAGCGCGAGGTCGCGGGCACCGTGAAGGTCGACATCGAGGGCAGCCGCAACGGTCGCCAGCTGCGGCTCGGCCTGCAGGAGACCACGTCGGCGCGCGCGGCGCAGTTGACCTACCGATTCCTGTACTTCGAGAATCTCGAGGTCGAGATCGCGCTGCCGGCGGGGTTCCGTCCCGAGCGCGTGCTGGTCGAGGTGCGGCCCGCCGAGCGCGGCGCGGCGCCCGTCACGCGCACGCTGCTCTGGGCGATCGACGGATCGGCCACCACTGACGATCAGGGAGGATGAGGATGTTCTCGAGACGCAAGCCGCCCGTGCCCGGGCGCATCGACACCCTGGTGGGCCGGCAGACGGTGCTGCAGGGCGATCTCGCCTTCAGCGGCGGCTTGCACGTCGATGGCCGCATCGTCGGTCGCGTGCATGCGGCCTCCGGTGCCGCCGAGGCGGCGTTGTGGATCGGCGAGCAGGGCAGCATCGAGGGACAGGTCGAGGCGCGGCAGGTGGTGGTCCACGGCGCCGTCGAGGGCGACGTGCACGGCGCGGAGCGGGTGGTGCTCGGCGCCACGGCGCGCATCAAGGGCGACGTCCACTACGGCGCCATCGAGATGACCCTGGGCGCGCGCGTCGACGGCAAGCTGGTGCCGGTCGGCCGCGCCGTCGCGGCTCCTGCGGCGGCCCCGGCCGCGGTGCCCGTCATCGGCGCGCCTGCCGCCGCCGCGCCTGCCGCCGCTGCGCCGGACACGCCGGAGCTCGACCTGCGTCCTTTTGACGCTCGCTCGTCCTGAGCCGTAGACTGGGGACATGAACGCCGTCACCGAAGACCTGCCGCTCGACCTGCCGCCCGCGTTGGTGTTCACCGACTCTGCGGCGCGCAAGGTCGGTTCGCTCATCGAGGGCGAGGGCAACCCGAAGCTCATGCTGCGCGTCTTCGTGCAGGGCGGCGGCTGCTCGGGCATGCAATACGGTTTCGAGTTCGACGAGCAGCAGCAGGACGGCGACACCATGGTCGAGAACCAGGGCGTCAAGCTGCTGGTCGACCCGATGAGCCTGCAGTACCTGAGCGGCGCCGAGATCGACTACCGCGAGGGCCTGGACGGCGCGCAGTTCGTCATCCGCAACCCGAACGCCACCACGACCTGCGGCTGCGGGTCCTCGTTCTCCGCCTGACGGCGCACGCCAGAAACGCTGGCGTGCCGTGAGCCGAGCGCCCCGGAGCCCGACCCCCGAGCTGCTCGCCGCCGTCGACCTCGGCTCGAACAGCTTCCATCTCGTCGTCGCCCGCCACAGCCACGGCCAGCTGGTCGTCATCGACCGGCTGCGCGAGATGGTGCGGCTCGGCTCCGGCATCGACGCCGAGGGCCGTCTCGACCGCGACGTCGCCGCACGGGC
Source organism: Gammaproteobacteria bacterium (assembly GCA_009923475.1). Lineage (GTDB taxonomy): Bacteria > Pseudomonadota > Gammaproteobacteria > Steroidobacterales > Steroidobacteraceae > UBA964. Next base: position 1,974 of record RFTM01000170.1, read on the forward strand.
GCTGGCGTGCCTCGAGCGCTTCGGCCAAAGGCTGCGCGACATGCACGCCGACAAGGTGCGCGTGGTCGGCACCAACGCGCTGCGCCAGGCCCACCGCAAGCAGGCCTTCCTCGAGCGCGCGCGCGCCGCGCTCGGCCACCCCATCGAGATCGTCTCCGGCATGGAGGAGGCGCGGCTCATCTATTCGGGCGTCGCGCACACCTCGCCGGCCATCGACGGGCGACGCCTCGTGGTGGACATCGGCGGCGGCAGCACCGAGCTGATCGTCGGCGAGGGGCTCGCGCCGCTCCGGCTCGCGAGCACCGACCTCGGCTGCGTCTCGCTCAGCGAGCGGCATTTCGCCGGCGGCAAGCTCTCCGCCAAGCGGCTCGCGCGCGCGCGGGTCGCGGCGCGCGGCGAGCTCGGCCCGATCGAGGAGCCGTTCCGCGAGCTCGGCTGGCGGCAGGTGCTCGGCAGCTCCGGGTCGGTGAAGGCCATCGCCGAGGCGGCGCGCGAACTCGACCCCGCCGCCACGGCCATCACCGCCGAAGCCATAGAGGCGGTCATCGAGGCCGTGCTGCGCGCCCGCGACGTGCGTGACATCCCGCTCGCGGCGGTGACCGACGAGCGTCGCGCGGTGTTCCCGGGCGGGCTCGCCATACTCGCCGAGACCTTCGAGGTGCTCGGCGTCGAACGCATGGAGGTCGCCGAGGGCGCGATGCGCGACGGCCTGCTGCACGACCTCGTCGGCCGCCTGACGCACGAGGACGCGCGCGAGCGCACGGTACGCGCGATGCAGGCGCGCTACCACGTCGACCTCGCGCAGGCCGAGCGCGTCGAGCGCACGGCGCTCGCGCTGCTCGCGCAGGTGGAGGAGGACTGGCAGCTCGACGACCCGCTCGCGGCGCAGCTGCTCGCCTGGGCCGCGCGGCTGCACGAGATCGGCCTCGACGTCGCGCACTCGCGTTACCACCAGCACGGCGCCTACCTGCTCGAGCACGCCGACATGCCCGGCTTCCCGCGCGAGGAGCAGCGCCTGCTGTCGCGGCTGGTCGGCGGCCATCGCCGCAAGCTCGCCACCGAGGGCGTGGAGCAGCTGCTGCCGCCCTGGGACCGGCGCATCCTGCACCTGACGGTGCTGCTGCGCATCGCCGTGCTGCTGCACCGCGGCCGGGGACGCGCGCCGTTGCCCGACATCTCGCTCGCGGTGCGCGGCCGCACGCTCGAGATCCGCTTCCCGGTGCGCTGGCTGCGCGCGCACCCGCTCACCGTCGCCGACCTCAGCCAGGAGATCGACCTGCTGGCGGCCGCCGACTTCCGGCTGCGGGTCTATTCTTCGAGGGGCCTGCCCGCGGTGTAGGCTTCGAGCAGCTCGAGCTGCGCGCAACGCGGCGCGCCGCCGCCGCGGGCGGCCCGCGTGTAGCGGCCGCGGGCGTCGAGCAGCCAGGCCTGCGTGTCGTCGCGCAGGTAGGCCTCCAGGTCGCGCAGGATGCGTTGCCGGTACTTCTCGCGGCGGATCGGGAACGCGATCTCGACGCGCCGGAAGAAGTTCCGGTCCATCCAGTCGGCGCTGCTGCAGAAGATCTCGGGGTCGCCGCCGTTGGCGAACCAGAACACCCGCGAATGCTCGAGGAAGCGGCCGACCACCGAGCGCACGCGCACGCGTTCCGAATACCCCGGCACGCCCGGCCGCAGCGCGCAGACGCCGCGCACGATCAGGTCGACCTCGACGCCGGCCTGCGAGGCGCGGCAGATCGCGGCGATGGACTGCGGTTCGACCAGCGCGTTCATCTTCAGGATCACCCGCGCCGGACGCCCGGCGGCGGCGTGCGCCATCTCGCGCTCGAGCTTGGCGACCATCGCGCGCTGCAGCTCGAACGGCGACTGCAGCAGGCAGGCGAGCCGCGGCGCGCGCGTCAGGCTGGTGAGCTGCAGGAACACCTCGTGCACGTCCTGGCCGATCTCCGGGTCGCAGGTCAGCAGCCCGTAGTCGGTGTAGGCGCGCGCGGTGCGCGAGTGGTAGTTGCCCGTGCCGAGGTGGCAGTAGCGGCGGATGCCGCCGGCCTCGCGCCGCACCACCATCGCGAGCTTGGCGTGGGTCTTGTAGCCGACCACGCCGTACATGACGTGCGCGCCCGCCTCCTGCAGCCGGTCCGACAGCTCGATGTTGGCCTGCTCGTCGAAGCGCGCGCGCAGCTCGATCACCACGGTCACGTCCTTGCCGGCGTGCGCCGCGGCGACCAGCGCGTCGACCACCGCGGAGTCGCCGCCGGTGCGGTACAGCGTCTGCTTGATGGCGAGCACCGCCGGGTCGGCGGCCGCCTGGCGCAGGAAATCGACCACCGGCGCGAACGACTGGAACGGGTGGTGCAGCAACAGGTCCGACTGCCGGATGGCGGTGAACATGTCGGCGCCGTCGGCGAGGCGGCGCGGCAGGCTGGGCGCGAACGGCGGATACTTGAGGTCGGGCCGCTGCGCGAGCTCGTGCAGCGCCGACAGCCGATGCAGGTTGACCGGCGGCGGCACACGGTAGATGTCGTCCTCGCCCACGGCGAAATGCTTGGCGAGGAAGCCGACGAGGTCGCGCGGGCAGTCGGTCGCGACCTCGAGCCGCACCGCCGAGCCGTAGCGCCGCTGCGCGAGCTCGCCCTCCAGCGCGCGGCGCAGGTCCTCGACCTCTTCCTCATCCACGAACAGGTCGCTGTCGCGCGTCAGGCGGAACGGATGGCAGGCGAGCACGCGCATGCCCTCGAACAGGCGCGGCACCGACTCCTCGATGACCGTCGAGAGCAGCACGAACCGGCGCGGCGCC
>RFTM01000018.1 GCA_009923475.1 Gammaproteobacteria bacterium
CATCGGCCTCATCGCCGGCGTGGTCTGCCTGTGGGGCGTGACCGGCCTCAAGCGGATGCTAAAGGCCGACGACACGCTCGACGTGTTCGGCGTGCACGGCGTCGGCGGCATCGTGGGCGCGCTGCTCACCGGCGTGTTCAACAACCAGGCGCTCGGCGGCCCCGGCCTCGTCACCGACTGGGTGACGGCGAGCGTCGGTTCCAACGCGATCCTCGCGCAGGTCATCACGCAGGCCAAGGCGGTCGGCGTGACGGTGGTCTGGTCTGCGGTGGCCGCGTTCATCGCCTTCAAGGTCGCCGACCTCGTGGTCGGGCTGCGCGTGCCGGAGGAGAACGAGCGCGAAGGCCTCGACACCACCGAGCACAACGAGCGCGCCTACACCAGCTGATTTCCCCCTGAGACATCACCGACCCCCGATGTCTGTCGGGCGGCGGCCGCAAGGTCGCCGCCCTTTTTTTTCGCCCTCAGGGGCGCGCCACGGCGAGCGGCAGCACGGCTGATATGATGCCGGGATGCGAACGGGTCTCCTCGGTCTCGGCGCCATGGGCGCCCCCATGGCGCGCAACCTGCACAAGGCGGGGCTGCTGCAAGGCGTCTGGAACCGCAGCGCCGGACGAGCCGCCGCGCTCGCCCAGGAGCTCGGCTGCGCCGCCGCCGCCACGCCGGACGCGCTCGCAGCGCAGTGCGATGCGCTGGTGCTCTGCGTCTCCGCCGACACCGACGTGCTCGAGGTCGTGCGCGCGCTCGCGCCGGGCCTGAAGCCGGGTGCGCTCGTCATCGACTGCTCCACCGTCTCGGCCGAGACCGCGCGCGCCGCAGGCGCGCTGGTGGCCGCGCGCGGCGCGGCGTTCCTCGACTGCCCGGTCAGCGGTGGCGTCGAAGGCGCCCAGAAGGGCACGCTCGCCATCATGTGCGGCGGCGACGAGGCCGCGTTCGGGCGCGCCAAGCCGGTGCTCGAGGCGATGGGCCGCACGGTGCGCTGGTTCGGCCCGCAAGGCGCAGGCCAGGCCACCAAGGCCACCAACCAGATCATGTGCGCCGGCATCATCCGCGCCGTCGGCGAGGCGATGGCCTTCGCGCGCGCGCAGCACCTGCCGCTCGAGCGCGTGGTCGAGACCTTGGGCCAAGGCGCAGGCTCCTCTTGGTATTTCGTGAACCGCGCGCCCTACATGGTGCGCGGCAGCTTCCCGGCCGGTTTCCGCGTGCGGCTGCACGAGAAAGACCTGCGCATCTGCCGCGACATGGCGGCCGCGAGCGGCGTCGCGCTGCCGGTGGTCGACGACGTGCTGCGCGAATACGCCGAGCTCATCCGCCGCGGCCACGGCGACGAGGACATCTCGTCCATCTTCCGCCTCAAGCAGGAGCTCTTCGAGCAGGCGCCGTTCAGCAACCCGCCGCCGCCGCCTCGCCGACCGCCACACCGGCGTCGGCTTCGACCAGGCCTTCGTGCTGTTGCCGCCGCGCAGCGCCGGCACCGACGCCTACTGGCGCATCTTCAACGCCGACGGCGGCGAGGTGGAGCAGTGCGGCAACGGCGCGCGCTGCGTCGCCGAGTGGCTGCGGCTCGCGGGCCGCGCGGGTGCAGGCGGCTCGAGCGGCGGCGATCACGCTGCCGCGCTGCGCCTCGAGAGCGCGGGCGGCATCATCGCCGCGCGCTTCCCGGCGCCGGGCAGGGTCGCCGTCGACATGGGCGTGCCGCGGTTCACCGCGGGCGCCGCAGCCGACGGCGACCACGAACTAACCCTCGACGACAAGACCGTGCGCTTCACGCAGGTGTCGATGGGCAACCCGCACATCGTGCTGCGCGTGCCGTCGGTCGACACCGCGCCGGTGCCGACGCTCGGCGCAGCGCTCGAACGGCACCCGATGTTCCCGCAGCGCACCAATGTCGGCTTCCTTGAGGTCATCGACCGCCGTCACGGTCGGCTGCGCGTCTTCGAACGCGGCGTCGGTGAGACCCTGGCCTGCGGTACGGGCGCCTGCGCGGCGATGGCCGCCGGACGCCGCGCGGGTCTTTTCGACGCCTCCGTGACGCTCGCGCTGCGCGGCGGTGACCTCGTCATCGGCTGGCCGGGCGGCGACGAGCCGCTCTGGATGACCGGTCCCGCTGCCGTCGCTTTCCGCGGCGAGATCGACCCCGCTCTCCTCACAGCCTGATCTTCGGAGCCGTCGCGCATGCCTTCACCGCAGGACGTCAAGACCTTCCTCGAGCAGCATCCGGATTTCCTCGTCGAACACCCGGACCTGCTCGAGACGCTGCAGGTGCCGCATGGCCTCGACGGACCGGCCGTGTCGCTGGTGGAGCGGCAAGTACAGGTGCTGCGGGACCGGCAGGCTGAAAGCCGGCAGCGGCTCGCGGAGCTCGTGCGCAACGCGCGCGACAACGAGGCGCTGGTCGGACGCGTGCACGCGCTCGCGCTGCGGCTGCTGCATGCGCGCGATGCCGCGGGCGTCGCCGCCCAGGCCGAGGCTTCGATGCACGAGGACTTCGATGTCAGGCCCGCACGCCTGTTGGCGGCCGCCGACATCCCGCCGGCGGTGCGGGCGCTGGTCGCCTCGGGCAAGCCGCGCTGCGGCCAGCTGCGCGAGGACGACCGCAACGCGCTGCTCGGCGACGCGGCTGCCGGCATCGCGTCGATGGCGCTGGTGCCGATCGGTGCGGATTGCCGCTACGGACTGCTCGCGCTCGGCAGCACGGACGCGGCCCGGTTCCATCCGGGGATGGGCACGGTTTTCCTCGAGCGTATCGGCGAGCTGGTCGCGGCCGCTCTCGGACGCGCATGACGCCCGCGGCGCTCGCCGACATCGAGCGCTTCGGTGCGCATCTCGCCCGCGAGCGGCGCATGTCGCCGCACACGGTCTCCAACTATCTGCGCGAGCTGCAGTCGCTCGCCGCTTGGTGCGACGCGCAGGGCATCGATGCGTGGCAGACGCTCGACAGCCAACATCTGCGGATGTTCGCGGCACGCTCCCATGCCGGTGGCCTCGCGCCGCGCAGCGTGCAGCGCCGGTTGTCGGCGGTGCGCAGCTTCTTCCGTTGGCTGCAGCGCGAGAAGGCGGTCACGGGCAACCCCGCGGTCGATGTGCGCGCGCCGAAATCGCGCCGCGCACTGCCGGTGACCGTCGACGCCGACCAGATGGCGCGGCTGCTCGACATCCGCGACACCACGCCGCTCGCGCTGCGCGACCGTGCGCTGATGGAGCTGCTGTACTCCTCCGGGTTGCGGCTCGCCGAACTGGTCGGTCTCGACCTGCCCGACCTCGACCTCGCCGACCGCACCGTGAGGGTCACGGGCAAGGGGCGCAAGGTGCGGATCGTGCCGGTCGGCAGCAAGGCGATCGCCGCGCTCGAGGCGTGGCTGCGCGCAAGGACTTCGGTCGCGGCCTCCGGCGAGATGGCGGTCTTCACCGGGCGCGGCGGGCGCCGCATCGGGCCGCGGGCCGTGCAGGCGCGGGTCGCCTGGTGGGCGCGCCGGCAGGGCCTGCCGGTGCACCTGCACCCCCACCTGTTCCGCCACTCCTTCGCCTCCCACATCCTGGAGTCCAGCCAGGACCTGCGGGGGGTGCAGGAACTGCTCGGGCACGCCGACATCGCGACCACCCAGGTCTACACCCACCTTGATTTCCAGCACCTCGCCCGCATCTACGACCAGGCGCACCCCCGCGCACGCAGGAAATAGGCCGAGGACGGACCCATGACCGACAGTTTCAACCCGCACGGCACCACCATCGTGGGCGTGCGCCGGGACGGCGTCGTCGCCATCGGCGGCGACGGCCAAGTCACGCTCGGCAACACCGTGATGAAGGGCAACGCCCGCAAGGTGCGCCCGCTGGGCCAAGGGAAGGTGCTGGGCGGATTCGCCGGCGGCACGGCCGACGCGTTCACGCTCTTCGAGCGCTTCGAGGCCAAGCTCGACAAGTTCGGCAACCTCACGCGCGCCGCCATCGAGCTCGCCAAGGACTGGCGCGGCGACCGCTACCTGCGCCGCCTCGAGGCGCTGCTGCTGGTGGGCGACCCGCACAAGCTGTTCGTGATCTCCGGCAACGGCGACGTCATCGAGCCCGAACATGACATCGTCGCCATAGGCTCCGGCGGCCCGTTCGCGCAGGCCGCGGCGCGCGCCCTGATCGAGAACACCGAGCTCGGCGCCCGCGACATCGCCGAGCGCTCGCTCGGCATCGCCGCCGACATCTGCATCTACACCAACCGCAACCTCGTCATCGAGGAGCTGCGCGCATGAGCGACCTGACCCCGCCGCAGATCGTCGCCGAACTCGACAAGCACATCGTCGGCCAGCAGGCCGCCAAGCGCGCGGTCGCCATCGCGCTGCGCAACCGCTGGCGGCGCATGCAGGTGGACGACGCGCTGCGCCCCGAGATCACGCCCAAGAACATCCTGATGATCGGCCCGACCGGCGTCGGCAAGACCGAGATCGCACGCCGGCTCGCGCGGCTCGCGCGCGCGCCCTTCGTCAAGGTCGAGGCCACCAAGTTCACCGAAGTCGGCTATGTCGGCCGCGACGTCGACTCCATCGTCAAGGACCTGGTCGAGGCCTCCATGAAGATGCTGCGCGAGGAGCGCATCGCCACCGTGCGCGAGCGCGCCGCCGACGCCGTAGAGGAGCGGCTGCTCGATGCGCTGCTGCCGAAGCCGAGGCTGATGGGTTTCTCGACCGACGAGCCCGCCGCGCCGCGCGACGCCGACACCCGCCAGAAGTTCCGCAAGATGCTGCGCGAGGGCGCGCTCGACGAGCGCGAGATCGAGGTCGACCTGCAGGGCGCGGCGGCGGGCGTCGACATCATGGTGCCGCCCGGCATGGAGGAGATGCAGCAGCAGCTGCGCTCCATGTTCAAGGACCTCGACGCGGGCCGCGCCAAGCCGCGCAAGCTCAAGCTGCGCGAGGCGCGCAAGCTCATGCTCGAGGAGGAGGCCGCCAAGCTCGTCGACGAGGACGCGCTGCGCGCCGAGGCCGTGCGTAACGCCGAGCAGAACGGCATCGTGTTCATCGACGAGATCGACAAGGTCTGCCGCCGCCAGGACACCTACGGCGCCGACGTCTCGCGCGAGGGCGTGCAGCGCGACCTGCTGCCGCTCGTCGAGGGCTGCACCGTCAACACCAAGTACGGCTCGCTCAAGACCGACCACGTGCTGTTCATCGCCTCGGGCGCGTTCCACCTCTCCAAGCCCTCCGACCTCATCCCCGAGCTGCAGGGCCGCTTCCCGATCCGCGTCGAGCTCGACTCGCTGCAGGTCGAGGACTTCGTGCGCATCCTCACCGAACCGGACGCGGCGCTGACCCGCCAGTACGCGGCGCTGCTCGCCACCGAGGGCGTCGGCGTCGAGTTCACGCCGGACGGCATCCGCCGCATCGCCGAGGTGGCCGCGCACGTCAACTCGCACACCGAGAACATCGGCGCGCGCCGGCTGCACACCGTGATGGAGCGGCTGCTCGAGGAGGTCTCCTACGACGCCACCGAGCGGCGCGGCGGCGCCCTCGTCGTCGACGCCGCGATGGTGGACGGCTGCCTCGGCGAGCTCGCCAAGGACGAGGACTCGAGCCGGTTCATCCTTTGAGCGGGAGCGCGCCTAGGCCATGAACCCGAGGTTGCGCGTCCCGAAATTGTTGATGCTGGGCGCGACCTTGGCGAGGTCGGCGTCGGTGACGCCGAACCAGCTGGCGAGCGTCGCCGCGTACTGGTCGGCCGAGACGGTCGGGATCATGCGGCCGCCGCCGACCTCGAGCACGCTGCCGATCTCGAGCAGCGGATACTCCCCGTAGAACTGGCCGCCCCGCACCGCGCCGCCCGCCACCAGCTGCACGCCGCCCCAGGCGTGGTCCGAGCCGTCGCCGTTCGAGGTGAGCGTGCGCCCGAAGTCCGAGTGCGTGAAGAGCGTGACGCTCTGCTGCATGCCGATCTCGCCCATGGCGTCGTGGAACAGCTTGATGGAGTTGCTGACGTTGGTGAGCAGGCCCGGCTGGTCCTGCAGCAGGAAGTCGTGCTGGTCGAAGCCGCCCACCGACACGAAGAAGATCTGCCGCGACATCGACAGCTGCGCCCGCGAGGCGATCATCTTGGCGACGGTGCGCAGCTGCGTCTGCAGCGGCGTGAGCGTGACGCCGGTGTTGGGCAGCGCGGCGAAGTTCGGCCCGGCGGCGATGGCGGCGTTGACCCGGTCGGCGTAGCGGATCGCGCGCTGCTGCACCGTGGCGAAGCCGCGTTCGTACATCGTGTTGCCCGTCGACCCCGTGCTGGCGGCGAGCACGGCCTCGAACGAGGTCTTGCGGCCGCCCGCCACTCCCGTGGTGCCGAAGCCGGTGAAGGTGGCGGCGCCGGTCGCGCCCGAGACGTACGGGCGCGCGACCTCGCCCGCCTGGAAGAAGGTCTGGCCCGCGAGCGAGACGTTGAGCGCGAGCTGCTGGTCTGCGGTGCGGGAAGCGAGCACGTCGGCGACGCGGCCGCCCCACCCGGAGCGCATCACGGTGCGGCCGCGCAGGCTGTGCCACTGGTCCTGCTGGTCGTTGTGCGAGAACAGCTGCGGCGGCAAGGGGTGGCCGGTGCTCGCCGCCGTCTGGTACTGCGCCTTGGTGGTCGGCGCGATCAGCGGACCGACGTTCGGCAGCACCGCCAAGCGGCCCGCGTTGAACAGGTCGCGCACCCCGGTCATGCTCGGATGGAAACCGAAGGTCGGGTCGCCCGCCACCTGGCCGACGCGCGTCACCGGCAGCAGCGCCGTGCGGTCGATCGCGAGGCTGGAGGTCGTGCCGCCGCCGCGCGAGCGCGAGTAGGCGTTGTATTCGGCGGTGCTGGTCGGCACCACCATGTTCCAGGAGTCGTTGCCGCCGAACAGGAACAGGCAGACGAGCGCCTTGTAGTCGGCGAAGCCGCCGGTGCCGGCCGACTGCGCCCACACGGTGCCCGGCGTACGGCCGAACGCGTACGCGACGCCGCCCGCGGCGGCGGCCTTCAGGAATCTGCGGCGTTGACGGTTCATGCGTGGCTTCCGGTGCGTCGGTGGTCGATCAGCGCTGGATCGCGTAATCGGGCGAGGTGACGACGAAGTAGATGGCGTCGGCCGTGCGCGTGGCGAGCGCGGCGGTCTGGTTGGTGGCCGGCACGACGGTCCGGTCGATCTGCGCCTTGGCCTCGGTCTTGAGCGCCGCGGACATCTGGCCGGCGCCGCCGAGCAGCTTCTCGGCGACGCGGTTGATGAGCGCCTCCGAGTCGGCCGCGATCGCGAGCTCGTCCGTGGTGGTGATGTACATGTCGTCGGCGTTGAGCGTCGCAGCCTGCGCTTGGGTGCGCGAAAAGGCCTGGGTGTAGAAGAAGTTGGTGGCCGAAGCGGCCAGCACCTCGGTCGCGAGCTGCATCTCGGGCGCCACGTAACCGCCGTCGGCGATCTCGCCCGGCGGTGCGTAGGACGGGCTGAAGAAGTTGAACACCGAGGGCGACAGGCCCTGCCCCTGCCCGAACTGCGCGTTCGGCGTGCCGCCCGAGAAGTTGCGCGCCACGCCGAGCTTGCCGCTCGCGGAGGTGACGCCGTAGGCGCGCCAGAACTGCGTGAGGCGCAGCAACGGCTCCTTGAGCTTGCCGGCGACCTGCGCGCCCGCGCCCGAGGCCGTGCCCCGGGCCTCGGCGTCGAGCAGCACCGCCCGCACCACCGCCTCGAGGTTGCCGCGGCGGCCCGTGCCGTCGTTGTTGAACTTCTGGGCGACGCGCTGCACATAGGCGCGCGACGGGTTGCTCGTCACCAGCTTCTGGATGAGCTGCTTGGCGATGAAGGGCCCGACGTTCGGATGGTTGAACACGTTGTCGAGCGCGTCCGCGAGGTCCTTGGCGCCGGTCTGGCCGGCGGGGACGAGCCCGCCCGGCAGCGCCACGCCCGTGTAGTTGAGCAGCTGCTTGGTGCCGGTCTCATGCTGGTCGGCGTAGAGCTGCATCGGCTTGACCTGGTTGTAGCCGGTGGTGAAGTTGTATTGCACGCGCGTGGTCGTGAACGCGCAGTTCGGCAGCGTGCTCGGACAGGCCCAGTTCCAGCCGGTGAAGACGCGCGCGAAGCCCTCGATGATCGACTGGTCGTAGGTCGGGACGGGCTGGCCCGCGGCGTCGGTCTTGACGCTGCCGTCGGTGTCGAGCTGCACGAGCCCGATGCTGAACAGCTGCATCATCTCGCGCGCGTAGTTCTCGTCGGGACGCAGGTTGGTGCCGGCGACGGCGCGGCGGTTGCCGAGCATCGAGAGATAGACACCCATCGCCGGATGCAGCGTGACGTCCTCGAGCAGCGTGCGGAAGTTGCCGAAGGCGTTGCGCGCCAGCATGTCCTGGAAATCGGCGGTGGCGAACGGCGTCGGGTTGAGCGCGCCCACCTGCGAGACCACCATGATCTGCGACAACGCGAACGCCACGCGCTGGCGCAACTGGTCGTCGCCGCGCAGCACGTTGGCGAACCACTGCTCCTGACGGATGGTGTTGAGCGAGCCCGGATCGAAGCCGGTGGGCACCGGGTTCGGGTACACCGCCTCCACGCCCGGCAGCAGCAGCGACACCGGCTTGCCGACCTGCTCGTCGATCCAGCGCGAATAGGCGTTGGAGGAATCGCCGAGACCGATCAGCCGCGTCGCCTCCGACTCGGTGGCGCCGAAGGTCGCTTGGTTGAGGAAGCGGAAGGCGTCGGCGTTGCCTACCGGGGCCGGTGGCGCGGCCGGCGTCGTGGTCGGGCCGTTGCTGCTGCTGCCGCCACCGCCGCCGCAGGCGGCCAACAGGCCAAGGAGCAACGCGGCGATCAGGTTCTTGGAGCGCGCCAGTGGCACGGCTATCGTCCGCCGTTTCATGGCCGCTAGCCTAGCCAAGCGACCCCGCTCAGGAATAGTGCTGCGCGGCGAGCAGATCGAGGCGCTGTTCGAAGTCCTGGCCGGAAGGCAGCATCACGCAGCCCGCCGGGAGCTCCGCCGGCGACAGCGTACGGGCGGCGAAACCGCCGACCCACACCTCGCAACGGCCGCGCAGCGACTCGCAGAGCACCGCGAGCTGGGTCAGGGCCGGGACCTCGTTCTCGGGCATGACGAGCGAGACCAGTACGGCACGCGCCTCGACCTCGAGGGCGAAGCGGGCGATCTCGTCGGCCGGGCAATCGGCGCCGAGGTAATGCGTGCGGAAGCGGCGCGTGGCGGCGAGCCAGCTGCACATGAGGATGCCGAGCTCATGGCGCTCGCCGGACATCGTCGCGAGGACGAGGCAGGGACCGTTGTCGTTCCGCAGGTAACCGCGCGACACGGAGATGATCAGGCGCCGCACGATGTCGGTCACCATGTGCTCCTGAGCGATCGACGCCTCGCCGCGATGCCAGCGCTCGCCGACCTCGCGCACCAGCGGCACGAGCACCGTGTTCACCACCTCGTTGGGCGGCAACAGCGCGACGGCCGAGGTCAGCACCTCTTCGACTCCGGTCGGGTCGGAATGCAAGGCGGCGTCGAGCGCGCGTTCGACATAAGACTGCCCGCGGGCGGGACCCGGCCGCGCTTGCCCGCCCGAATCCACCACCAGCTTGGCGAGTTCGTCGTCGGACAGCTTGGCAAGGCGACTGATCGTATGGCCGAGCTCGGTGGCCGTACGCAGCAGGCGCAGGCGGGCGACATCGGCGGCGGAGTAGGTGCGGCGCCCGGACCCGTCACGGGACGGCTGCACCACCTCGTACCGGCGCTCCCAAGCCCGCAGGGTCTCTACGGAAACGCCGGTCGCCTGGGCGACCGCCTTGATCGTGAATTGCCCGCCTAGGGGGGGTGAGGCCAGTCTGTTCATGTTTTGTTCAGGCTCTGTCCACCCATTGGTTGTACAACATCTTGACAGGTCTGGGGCCCACTGTCACCATCCCCCGGTACTTAAACCCCCGGCCGCAGGACGCGGCCAGTCATAAACGACCCCAACGGAGTATCGCCATGACCTTCCGACGCACCATCCAGACCGCCGTCGCCGCCGCGATCCTCGGGATCGCTTCCATGACTGCGGGCGCCGACACCGGCAAGAACGACATCCTCGCCGTTGCCAAGCAGCAGGGCAACCTGAACACCTTCGCCAAGGCCGTCGAGGCCGCCGGCCTGCAGGACACCTTGGCCAGCAACGGTCCGGTGACCATCTTCGCGCCGACGGACGAAGCCTTCGCCAAGCTGCCCCCGGCGCAGCTCGAGGCCCTGCTGCGCCCCGAGAACAAGGACCAGCTCGTCAAGGTCCTCACCCGCCACGTCGTGCCGGGCAAGGCCCTCGAGACCGACGACCTGAAGCGCACCCGCAGCGCCAAGACGGCGAGCGGTGACGAGGTCAAGGTGGAGCTCGTGCGCGGCCGCGTCCGCGTCGACGGCGCCCGCGTGACCAGCGACCGTAGCGCCGCCAACGGCGTGGTCGTCGCCGTCGACAGCGTGCTGCTGCCGAACTGAACCTCGTTCCCTCAGGACTCGTCGCGCCCGCAAGGGCGCGCCGTTCCGGACACGGATCGTCCGGAAGCAAGGATGCTTGAAGTCCATGGATGAGCCGGCGGGGCGGGTCCGGAAGGGCCCGCCCCGTCAGGACCTCCGACCCCGGCAGGTCCTTGTTACGATGCGCGGATGGCCTCCTCGCCGCCGCTCGCCACCACCACGGTCGGCAGTCTCCCCAAACCCGATTGGCTCGCCGAGCCTGAAAAGCTCTGGGCCGCCTGGCGCCTCGACGGCGCGGCGCTGCAGTCCGCCAAGGAACGCGCCGCCCTCGAGTGGCTGCGCGCCCAGGAAGAGGCCGGCATCGACATCGTCGGCGACGGCGAGCAGTTCCGCATCCACTTCGTGCACGGCTTCCTCGAGCGCCTCGATGGCATCGACTGGACGCGCAAGACCCGCATGGGCATCCGCAACAACCGCTACGAGGCGGAGGTACCCACCGTCACCGGCCCCTTGGCGCGGCCCGCCCCGGTGCACGCGGCCGATGCCGCGTTCATGCGCCGCAGCACCACGCGCCGCCTGAAGGTCACCCTGCCGGGGCCCATGACCATCTGCGACACGCTCGCCGACGGCCACTACGGCCGTCGCGCCGACATGGCGATGCGCTTCGCGGAACTCCTGAACGCCGAGGCGCGCGACCTCGAGGCCGCCGGCGCCGATGTCATCCAGTTCGACGAGCCCGCGTTCAACGTGTTCCTCGAGGAGGTGCGCGACTGGGGGCTGCCCGCGCTCGAACGCGCGATGCAGGGCCTCAAGGCCACCACGGTCGTGCACATCTGCTACGGCTACGGCATCGAGGCCAACATCCAGTGGAAGGACACGCTGGGCGACGCCTGGCGCCAGTACGAGACGATCTTCCCGTGGATCAACGCCAGCAGCGTGCAGCAGGTGTCCCTGGAATTCGCCGGATCGCGGGTGCCCCACGAGGTGCTGCGCCTGCTGCCCGACAAGGACCTGCTGGTCGGCGCCATCGAGGTGCTGCCCGGCAAGCTCGAGACGCCGGAAGAGGTGGCGGCCAACATCCTCGCCGCCTCGCGCCACGCCGACTCCGCGCGGCTGCTGCCCTGCACCAACTGCGGCATGGCGCCGCTGCCCGCCGCCCTCGCTCGCGGCAAGCTGCAGGCGCTGGGCGCGGGCGCCGCCCTCGCGCGCGCCAAACTGGGACGCGGTTGATGGGGCTGCAGCTCGAGGGCCGCCATGTGGCGGTGGTCGGCGCGAGCGGCGTGCTCGGGCAGGCCATCGCGCGCGGCCTCGCGGCCGAAGGCGCGCAGCTCACGCTGCTCGCACGGGACCTCGCGGCGCTCGATCCGCTCACCGACGCGCTGCGCAAGCTCGGCTCGCCGCAGGTCGCTTCGCTCCCCTGCGACCTGTGCGACGAACACACGACCGCGACCGTGCTGCAAGCCGCCGACATCGCCTTCGGGCCCATCGATGTGCTGGTCTGCGCCGCAGGCGCCGCGCAGGGCGGCCTCTTCTGGGAGATCGACGATGCCGCGTGGCGGCGCAACCTCGAGGTGAAGCTGTTCGGCACCCTGAACGCGCTGCGCGCCGTCGCGCCGCGCATGGTGGAGCGCCGCGCCGGGCGCATCGTGCTGGTGGTCGGCAACTCGGCGCGCGACCCCGACCCGCGCATGCTGCCGGGCGCCGCCGCCAACGCCGCGCTGCTCGCGGTCGTCGCCGGCCTTGCCAAGGAGTTCGCGCCGCATGGCGTCGCCATCAACGCCGTCAACCCCGGTCCGGTGCGCTCACCGCGCTGGGAGCGCCTGATG
>RFTM01000171.1 GCA_009923475.1 Gammaproteobacteria bacterium
GGCAGCCGTTTCATCGACCCCGCGGCCGTGAGCGAAGGGGAGAACCTTGCGGACTGCCTGGCCAATGCCGGGCTAATCGTCGGAGCGCCCGCTTCGTCGGCGCCCTTCGGCGAGCGCGAGTGGGACATCGCACTCGACATCGACGGTCAGGTCGAAGCCGTCCATGCGAAGCGTCACCCGGTCGGAGACCCCTTGCGACTCGTGGTGTGGCTGGCCAACCGCCTGAACGCTGTCGGCGACAGGTTGCGCGCGGGGCAGGTCGTCACCACGGGGGCCTTGGTGCTCGCGCCCATCGGCCGAGAGGTGCTCGCGCGCTGGGACGGCTTGGGTTCGGTCACCGTCCAGTTCACCTGAGGGCGGTGGAAGCCATGCGCGAGCCTGTCGCGGATCGCCTCGCAGGCCTCGAGCGGCTGCGGGACTTCCTGCCGCGCATGGGGCGACGCTATGAGGCGGAGCGCAACATCGACCGCGGGTCCGGCCAGCACCACGCCGTGTCGACGCTGTCGCCCTGGATCCGGCGTCGTCTGCTGACCGAGGCGGAGGTGGTGGACGCCGCGATCACGGCGCACGGCGCCGAGGCCGCCGCCAAGTTCATCGAAGAGGTCTTCTGGCGCGGCTACTTCAAGGGCTGGTTGGAACAGCGGCCGCAGGTCTGGACGCGCTACCGGGACGGCTTGTCGGCCGATCTCGCTGCGCTGGAGCGTGACCCGGTCCTGCGCGCCGCCGTCGCAAGGGCCGAGGCGGGCGAGACCGGGATCGCCTGTTTCGATGCTTGGGCGAGGGAACTCGTCGAGACCGGCTATCTGCACAACCACGCCCGCATGTGGTTCGCCTCTATCTGGGTGTTCACGCTGCGCTTGCCGTGGCGGATCGGCGCGGATCTCTTCCTGCGTCATCTGCTCGATGGCGACCCGGCCTCCAACACCTTGGGCTGGCGCTGGGTCGCGGGGCTGCATACCCGTGGCAAGGCCTACCGCGCGCGGGCGGGCAACATCGCGACCTGCACGGGCGGGCGGTTCACGCCGCGCGAGGATGAACTCGACGGAGGCGAGGAGGGCCTGGAGGCCAGCGAGCCGGACGGGCTGCCGCCGCTGATGCCGCTGCGCGCCGTCACGGCGCCGCGCCCAGGCATCCCGAGCGCCTTGCTCATCACCGAGGAGGACTGCCGCCTCGAAGATTTCCCGCTGTCGACGCTCGACCTGCGCGCCGTCGCCGTCCTGAGCGCGAGCCAGCTGCGCTCGCCGCGGCCGGTGGCGCCTGCCGTGTGCCGATTCGAGCAGTCGGCGCTGACGGATGCCGTGGCGCGCATCGCGCCTGCGCTGTCCCGGGCCGGGTCGACGTTGCACGCAGAGCGGATCGTCATCGACCGGCCGGAGACGCTCGCGCGCTGGGCCGCTGCGAAAGGGCTGAGGCAGATCGTGACGCCCTACATCCCGCGCGGTCCGCTCCATGATCGCTTGGTCGAGGCCTCGCCGCATCTGGCTGCGGCCGACATCACCTTCGCCGAATGGCGCCGTGGTTGGGACGAGGCGGTCTGGCCGCATGCCACGGCGGGGTTCTTCAAGGTCAAGGAGCGCATCCCGCGTCTGCTTGCGTCAACCGTCCGGAGGTGACGACGGCCTGCGAGGGCCGCTTGCCAAGGTTCCATCAAAAGGCTGACACTCGTCCCGTCAAAGGTTCCATCGGGGGGTGTGCCGTGCCGGATGCCGTGGTGCTGCGGTCGTTGACGAAGACCTTCGGCGAGAAGGTGGCGGTGCGCGACCTCGACCTTGTCGTCCCGCAGGGCGCGCTGTACGGGTTCATCGGACCCAACGGCGCCGGCAAGACGACCAGCATCCGCATGATGCTCTCCATCCTGTATCCGGACCGGGGCGAGGTCGAGATCCTCGGCCGACGCTCCGCACAGGAAGCCAAGGACCGCATCGGTTACCTGCCTGAAGAGCGCGGCCTCTATCGCCGGATGAAGGTGCGTGACCTGCTCGAGTACATGGCGGCCTTGAAAGGCTGCCAGGAAGCGGGCCTGCGGCGGCGGGTCGACGAGTGGCTGGAGCGTGTCGGCCTCGGAGGGTCCGCGGGCAAGCGTTGCGAGGAGCTCTCCAAGGGCATGCAGCAGAAGGTGCAGGTGCTCGCCGCGATGATCCACCAGCCCGAACTGCTCGTGCTCGACGAGCCGTTCAGCGGACTCGATCCCGTGAACCAGCGCCTGCTGCGCGAGCTGGTGCTCGAGCAGCACCGCCGGGGCGCGACGGTGCTTTTCTCCACGCATGCGATGAGCCACGCCGAGCAGCTGTGCGATCGCATCGTGATGGTGCACCGCGGACAGAAGGTCCTCGACGACACGCTGCAAGGCATCCGCACGCGCTTCGACCCCCACAGCCTCTGGTTCGAACCGCGGCGCCCCGAGGACGATCCGGCCGCCCTGGCGTCCTTGGACTGGGTGCGTTCGGTGCGGCGGGACGGCCCCGTCTGGGAGGTGGTTCCCCGGGAGGACATCGACCTGTCGGCCGCGTTCGGCCTGCTGGCGGCCGCCATGCCGCCGGCCCGCATCGAGCTGCGCAGGCCGACGCTCGAGGATGTCTTCATCGAGATCGTCGCGGGCACCGGCGCAGACGAAGGAGAACAATCGCAGTTGCGTGCCGCCATGCGCGGCGGCGCGGGCGACATGGAGGCGGGATCGTGAAGAAGATCATGCTCGTGGCGGGTCGCGAATTCATGGCGACCGTCTCCACCAAGGCTTTCATCTTCGGTGTGCTCTTCACCCCGCTGTTGCTGCTGGCGATGGCGGTGCTGTTGCCCAAGCTCATGGACACCGCACCGCCGAAGCTCAAGGGCGAGATCGCCGTCATCGACCCCACCGGGCGGGTCGGTGTGGCGTTGGGCGCGCAGTTCTCGCCGGAGGCGCTGGCCGCACGGCGTGAGGCGGCGCGCCGCAAGGTGGCCGAGGTGACCAAGGACCTCGCGCCCGCAGGCAAGGCGGTCGCCGACCAGGCCGCCGAGTCGGCGCTTGGCGGGACGCCGGAACTGAGCGTCGTGGTGCTTGCCCCGGGGGCTGACCTCAAGGCGGCCAAGGCGCCGCTCATGGTCGATGCCGAGGCCGGGCCGGGTCGCCTCGCCGTGGCGGTGGTCCACCCTGATGCCGTGCAACGGCCCGATCCATCAGCCCCTTTCGGCACCTACGACCTGTATGTGCGCGGCAAGTTGGATGACCGCGTCCAGGACGAGATCCGCCGCGGCCTGCGCGAGGCGATCATCGAGGCGCGCGTCGAACAGTCGGGTCTTCAGCGCAGCGAGGTCGAAGGCCTCATGACGGTCCGGGCGCCGGATTCCCGGACGGTCACCAAGAAGGGCGAGAGCCGTACCAACGAGGTGGCGAACGTGTTGGTGCCCGGCGGATTCATGATCCTGCTGCTGCTGTCGGTGATGACGGGCGGCCAGTATCTGCTGATGTCCACCATCGAGGAGAAATCGAACCGCGTCATGGAGGTGCTGGTCGCCGCCGTGTCGCCCTTCGAGCTCATGACGGGCAAGATCCTCGGCCAGATGGCGGTCGGACTCCTGGTGCTCTTCATCTATGCGGTGCTCGGGATCTCGGCGCTCGCCGTGTTCGCGGCGCTCGGCGCGCTGGATCCTTGGCTCATCGTCTTCCTGCTGGTCTTCTACCTGCTCGCCTACCTGACGATCGGCGCGCTGATGGCGGCCATCGGTTCCGCCGTCAACGATGTGCGCGAAGCCCAGTCCTTCATGATGCCCGTCATGCTGGTGACGATGCTGCCATGGTTGCTTTGGGTGCCTATCCTCCGCGACCCGAACGGCGCGCTCGCGACCACCCTGAGCTTCATCCCGCCGGTGGGCAACTTCGTGATGCTGCTGCGTCTGTCTTCGACCGCCGCGCCGCCCATGTGGCAGACCGTGCTCAGCATCGCGGTCAGCGCGCTCGGGGTCTGGGCGGCGCTATGGTTCGCCGCCAAGGTGTTCCGCGTCGGGATCCTCGTCTCCGGAAAACCGCCGACGTTCGCGACCCTGCTGCGCTGGGCGCGGATGGGTTGAGGGTCATAGCCTGCCGCAGCCCGATCGTGCTCGCGCAGGCGTGTCTAGTGGAGCGGGCGTGTGAGTGAGCCCCGGACGCCCAAGATGAACCTCAAGGACCGCATCAAGGGGAAAGTCGAGGCTTTCGATGCTTGGGCGCGCCCCTGGGCCGGGCGCTCCGGCCTCAACGCGGCGCTCTACGAGTTCCTGCTGTTCGGCCTGAAGCAGGCTTGGGCTTGCCTGTTCGGTGCCCTGATGCTCGCGCTGCTGCTCCTGACGCACCTCTTTTGGCCGCAGGACGCGCCTCTCGCACGCTACGATTTTCTGGTGATCGCAGCGGTCACGATCCAGGCCGTGTTGCTCGTGACGCGGCTGGAGCGTCCGGATGAGGCCTTGGTGATCCTCGTCTTCCATGTCGTGGGCACCGTCATGGAGATCTTCAAGACCGCGCAGGGGTCCTGGAGCTACCCGGAGGAGAGCGTGCTGCGCATCGGAGGCGTGCCGCTGTTCTCGGGCTTCATGTACGCCTGCGTCGGATCGTACATCGCGCGGGCGACGCGTCTCTTCGACCTGCGGTACATCGGTCATCCGCCGCTGTGGACCACATGGGTGCTGGCGCTGCTGGCCTACGTGAACTTCTTCACGCATCACTACACGACCGACATGCGTCTCGGTCTGTTCGCCCTGTCAGGCGTGATCTTCGGACGCGCCT
>RFTM01000172.1 GCA_009923475.1 Gammaproteobacteria bacterium
GCCGCCACGCCGCTGCCGCTCGCCGGCATCCGCGTCCTCGACATCGCCACCGTGATCGCGGCGCCGTTCTGCGCCACGCTGCTCGGCGAGTTCGGCGCCGACGTGCTGAAGCTCGAGCACCCCGATGGCGGCGATGCGCTGCGGCGCTTCGGCACGCCCTCCAAGCGCGGCGACACGCTCACCTGGCTCAGCGAAGGTCGCAACAAGCGCTCGATGACCATCGACCTGCGCACCGCCGAGGGCGCAGAGGTCTTCAAGTCGCTGGTCGCGCAGACCGACGTGCTCTGCGAGAACTTCCGCACCGGCACGCTTGAGCGCTGGAACCTCGGTTGGGAGGTGCTGCGCAAGGTCAACCCGCGGCTCGTGATGCTGCGCGTCACGGGCTTCGGCCAGACCGGCCCCTACAAGGACCGCCCCGGCTTCGCGCGCGTGGCGCACGCCATGGGCGGCATCGCCTATCTCGCCGGCATGCCGAAGGGCACGCCGGTGACTCCCGGGTCCACCACGCTCGGCGACTACATGACCGGGCTCTACGGCTGCTTCGGCGTACTGATGGCGCTGCGCCACCGCGACCGCACGGGCGAGGGGCAGTACATCGACGCCGCGCTCTACGAGTCCATCTTCCGCTGCACCGAGGAGCTCGCGCCGGTCTTCGGCCTCTATGGCACCGTGCGCGAACGCGCCGGGTCCTCGCACAACGACTTCGCCGTGCCGCACGGGCATTTCGCGACCCGCGACGGCAAGTGGGTCGCCATCTCCTGCGCCACCGACATGCTGTTCGCGCGCCTCGCGCAGGCGATGGGGCGGACCGACCTCGCGCAGCCGCACACCTACGGCAAGCAGGAGCAGCGGCTCGTCCACCGCCATGACGTGAACGAGATCGTGCGCGACTGGTGCGGCTCGCTGACCCGCGAGGAGGTGCTGCAGCGCTGCTATGCCACCGACACGCCGGCGGGGCCGCTCAACAACATCGCCGATATCTTCGGCGACCGGCAGTTCCATGCACGGCGCAACATGGTCGCCATCGACGCGCCCGACACCGGCGAACAGGTGATCGTGCCGACGCCCGTGCCGCGCCTGTCGGAGACGCCGGGCAGCATCCGCTCGCTGGGCCCCAAGCTCGGCGAGCACACCGACGAGATCCTGCGCGAGCTGCTCGGCATGGATGACGCCGCGATCGCGCGGCTGCGCGCCAAGAAAGCGATCTAGGAGGCGCACGATGCCCGGGATACTGCATGGACTGCGCGTGGTCGAGGGTTCGGCCTTCGTCGCCGCGCCGCTGGGCGGCATGACGCTCGCGCAGCTCGGCGCCGATGTCATCCGCTTCGATCCCATCGGCGGCGGCCTCGACCATCATCGCTGGCCGGTCACCGCCGAGGGCCGCTCGCTGTTCTGGGCCGGCATGAACAAGGGCAAGCGCTCGATCGCGGTCGACCTGCGCCACCCGCGGGGCCAGGAACTGCTGACCCGGCTGATCGCCGCGCCCGGTCCGGACGCGGGGCTCTTCAGCACCAACTTCCCGGCGCGCGGCTGGCTCGCCTACGAGACCCTCAGCCGCGCGCGCGCCGATCTCGTGATGGTGAACCTGCTCGGCCGCCGCGACGGCGGCTCCGAGGTCGACTACACCGTCAACCCGCAGTTCGGCTTCCCGATGCTCACCGGCGCGCCCGACGGTCCGCCCGCGAACCACGTGTTCCCGGCCTGGGACGCCATCGCCGGCAACATGATCGCCACCGCGATGCTGGCGGCGCTGCGCCATCGCGACCGCAGCGGCGAGGGGCAGCTCGTCACGCTCGCGCTCAAGGACGTCGGCCTCGCGCTGCTCGGCCACCTCGGCATGATCGGCGAGGTGCAGGTGAACGGCGTCGACCGCCCGCGCTACGGCAACCATCTCTATGGCGCCTTCGGCCGCGACTTCGTGACGCAGGACGGACGGCGGCTGATGGTGGTCGGGCTCACCGACATGCAGTGGGCCTGCCTGCTGAAGGCCACCGGCCTCGCGAGCGAGATCGACGCGCTCGCCGCGCGCCTCGGGGTCGACCTTGCGCTCGAGGGCGAGCGCTTCGCCGCGCGCGAGGCGTTGTCCGACATCTTCGGTCCTTGGATCGCGGCGCGCCGCTACGATGAGGTGCGGGCGGCCTTCGAGGCCCATCGTGTCACCTGGGGCCCGTACCGCAGCGTGCGCCAGGCGCTCGAGGAGGACCCCGACCTTTCGGCGGCGCATCCGATGTTCGAGACCCTCGACCAGCCCGGCATCGGGCGCATGCTCGCGCCGCGCTCGCCGCTCGACTTCAGCCGCGTGCCGCGCCTGCCGGTGCGCCCCGCGCCGCGGCTCGGCGAGCACACCGACGAGATCCTGCTCGACCTGCTCGGCCTCAGCGCCGGCGAGGTCGGAGCGCTGCATGACGCCGGCGTCGTCGCCGGCCCCGACCATCGATAGCCATCACGGAGCCCGCGGGCCCACACGGAGCGATGCATGAAGCTGCCGCAGAACTTCTACAAGCCGCTGGCGATCGGCGCCCCGGCGCCCTTCCGCGAACTGCCCCTGCGCCCCGAGCGGGTGGTGCACTTCTTCCCGCCGCACATCGAGAAGATCCGCGCGCGGCTCTCGGAGACCGCGCGGCAGGTGGATGTGCTCTGCGGCAACCTCGAGGACGCCATCCCCATCGAGTCGAAGGAGGCGGCCCGCGCCGGTTTCATCCAGGGCGTGCAGCAGTCCGACCTCGGCGACACCGCGCTCTGGGTGCGCGTGAACTGCCTCAACAGCCCGTGGATACTCGACGACCTCGCGCAGATCGTCGCCGGGGTCGGCGACCGTCTCGATGCCGTGATGATCCCGAAGGTGGAGGGCCCCTGGGACATCCACTTCGTCGACCAATACCTCGCGCTGCTCGAGGCGCGGCACGGCATCAGGAAGCCCATCCTGATCCACGCGCTGCTCGAGACCGCCGAAGGCGTGAAGAACGTCGAGGACATCGTGCGCGCGAGCCCGCGCATGCACGGCCTGAGCCTCGGGCCTGCCGACCTCGCGGCTTCGCGCGGCATGAAGACCACGCGCGTGGGCGGCGGGCATCCATTCTATGGCGTGCTCGCGGATCCGGGCGCGGAGGGCGCCGAGCGCAGTTTCGTGCAGCAGGACCTGTGGCACTACACGCTCGCGCGCATGGTCGATGCCTGCGCGGCGAGCGGCATCCGCGCGTTCTACGGGCCCTTCGGCGACCTCAAGGACGAGTCGGGCTGCGAGGCGCAGTACCGCAACGCCTTCATCATGGGCTGCACGGGCGCCTGGTCGCTGGCGCCCAACCAGATCCCCATCGCCAAGCGCGTCTTCAGCCCGGATGTGCGCGAAGTGCTGTTCGCCAAGCGCATCCTCGAGTCGATGCCCGACGGCGCCGGCGTCGCCATGATCGACGGCAAGATGCAGGATGACGCCACCTGGAAGCAGGCCAAGGTGATGGTGGACCTCGCGCGGCTCATCGCCCGCAAGGACCCCGAGCTCGCCGCCGCCTACGGGCTGTGACGCAGGAGCCGCAGCGATGAGCGACAAGACCAGCCCCGGCAATTTCTTCGAGGACTTCACGCTCGGCCAGCGCTTGCCGCATTCGCCGCCGCGCACCGTCACCACCGGCGATGTGGCGCTCTACACGGCGCTCTTCGGCTCGCGCTTCGCGCTGTCCTCCTCCGACCCCTTCGCACGCGCGCTCGGCCTGCCCACGGCGCCGCTCGATTCCATGCTGGTGTTCCACATGGTCTTCGGCCGCACCGTCGCCGAGGTGTCGCGCAACGCCATCGCCAACCTCGGCTATGCGGGCGTGCGCTTCGGCGCGCCGGTGTATCCCGGCGACACGCTGGTCGCCGACTCCGAGGTCATCGGCCTCAAGCAGAACACCGACGGCAAGACCGGCGTCGTCTACGTGCGCTCGACCGGCCTCAACCAGCACGGCGAGACCGTGCTCGACTTCCGCCGCTGGGTGATGGTCAACAAGCGCGACCGCGAACGCCCCGCGCCCGCGACCGTGGTGCCGGAGTTGCCGCCCCGCGTGCCGGCCGCGGACTACGCGGTGCCCATCACGCGGCCCCGCAAGGGCTATGACGCGACGCGCTCCGGCGGCAGCGCCCTGTGGGACGACTATCAGGTCGGCGAGCGCATCGACCATGTCGACGGCATGACGATCGAGGAGGCCGAGCACATGCTGGCCACCAAGCTCTACCAGAACACCGCCAAGGTGCACTTCAACCACCATGTCGAGCGCGAGGGCCGCTTCGGCAAGCGCATCGTCTACGGCGGCCATGTGATCAGCCTCGCGCGCTCGCTGTCGTTCGCGGGGCTCCCGAACGCGCTGATGGTGGCGGCCATCCACGGCGGCAAGCACGCCGCGCCGACCTTCGCCGGCGATACGATCTACGCCTGGTCGGAAGTGCTCGAGCGCGAGGCCTTGCCGGGGCGCGAGGATATCGGTGCGCTGCGCCTGCGTACCATCGCGGCCAAGGATCACGCCTGCGGCGATTTCCCGGGGCACGATCGCAGCGTCCCGCTCGATCCTTGCGTCGTACTCGACATCGACTGGTCGGTGTTAATGCCGCGGCGGACCTGAGTCGATCGGCGGCCATCCCAGCCGAGCGCGCTCCTCATTGACCTTGGCGCGCGAGCGCTGCAACAGCGCCTCGAACCGCGGTTCACCTGCGAGCGACGCCAGCATGCCATCGTGCGGATCAGGCGCCCC
>RFTM01000173.1 GCA_009923475.1 Gammaproteobacteria bacterium
TATGGACTCAATGGTCTGATCTCGCAGCGCCGGAAGGAATCACACTGCTATCGCCGGACAACTTTCCACTTGATTCAGCCGATTTATCGCAAATAGATATGTATGTGCCCTCGTATATGGGAGGCGCAAAGGCGCTTTCTTATGCAGCCAAAATGACAAACCTTTCTATCTTGCAGATGCTCAACGCTGGTTACGACGATGCCCTGGCCTATTTGCGTCCAGGCCTAACTCTTTGTAATGCGCGCGGGGTTCATGATGCATCAACAGCGGAATTAGCCGTCGGGTTAGCGATTGCATCACGTCGCGGATTTGCTGAATTTATCCGTGAACAAGTTGCTGGCACCTGGAACCATCGACGCTTTCCATCGCTATCTGATAGCAAGGTAGGAATCATTGGATTTGGTTCAATTGGAAGAGAAGTTGCCCGCAAACTTGCTGGCTTTGATGTCGTCATTACCGCATTTACTCAATCTGGCCGAGATGGAACAGTCAAGATTGATGATTTAGATACACATCTTCCCCACCTCGATATCGTGATTTTGATACTTCCACTCACAGATTCATCTCGTCATATGTTTAATGCGCAACGACTGGCAGCGATGAAAGATGGTGCGCTCATCGTCAATGTGGCTCGTGGACCAATCATCGATACCGACGCACTTCTAAAAGAACTCAACGCAAAGAGAATCTTCGCAGCTCTGGATGTCACTGATCCGGAGCCGCTGCCCGAAGGGCATCCGTTCCCGATGGCCAAGTACCCCTTGGCGCGCGAGCGGCTGCAGGCGTCCGGGCTGCTGCCCGGGCCCGCCTGGCTCGAGCCCGAAGAGGCCGCGCGCGAGGACCTCGAGCGCGTGCATACGGCCGCATACCTCGATCGTCTGTACGGCGACGGCCTGACGCCCGCCGAGGTGCGCGCGCTCGGCGTGCCGTGGACGCCGCGCCTGCTGCGCCGGTCACGCCTCGCGGTGCAGGGCACGCTGCTCGCCGCCCGCGCGGCGCTCGCGGACGGCATCGCCGGCAACCTCGCGGGCGGCACGCACCACGCCTTCGCCGACCACGGCGAGGGTTTCTGCGTGCTCAACGATGTCGCGGTGGCGATCCGCCGCCTGCAGGCCGAGGGCGCGATCCGCCGCGCGCTGGTGGTCGACCTCGATGTGCACCAAGGCAACGGCACCGCCGCCATCTTCGAGGGCGACGGGTCGGTGCGCACCTTCTCGATGCACGGCGAGCGCAACTACCCGGCGCGCAAGATGCGCTCGACCATCGACGTGGGCTTGCCCGACGGCACGGACGACGACGGCTATCTCGCGGCGCTCGATGCGCACTTGCCGCGGCTCACCGAGGGTTTCATGCCCGACCTCGTGTTCTACCTTGCGGGCGTGGATGTCGTGGCGGGCGACCGCTACGGCCGCTTCGCGCTCACCGACGCCGGCCTGCGCGCGCGCGAACGGCGCGTGCTCGCTTGGGCGCGCGCCGCGGGCCTGCCGCTCGTCATCACCCTGGCCGGCGGCTACGCCGCCACGGCCGAGCGCACCGCGGCCCTGCACACCGTGGTCTTCGAGGAGGCCTTGTCATGAGCCGACCGCGCCTGATGCAAAGGATCCTGCGCTACGGGGCCGAGCATCGCTGGATGTCGGACGGAAGGATGCTCGAGTGGTATCCGCCGTTCCTGATGATGCGCATCAAGGTGCTCGAGATCGGACCGCAGTGGCGCCGCGTGCGCATCCGCCTGCCGCTCAACGCGATCTCGCGCAACCCGGGCGGCGTGATGTTCGGCGGCTACCAGGCCGCGCTCGCCGACCCGATCGCGGCGCTCGCCTGCGCGCGCGTGTTCCCGGGGCATTCGACATGGACCCGGGCCATGCATGTGGATTTCGAGCACGGCGGCAGCACCGACCTCGAACTGCGCTTCGATTTCCCGCCGGAGCTCGAGGCGCGCATCGGCGAGGAGCTGGCGCGCGACGGCCGCAGCACCCCTTCGTTCGAGTACGGCTATTTCCTCGCCGACGGCACGCGCTGCACGCGCATCGTCAACACGGTGGCGATCCGTCCGCGCGGCTACGCCAAGGCGACGACGCCGCCGGCGCCGGAGCAAGGGGTGGATTGACGGCTCAGGCCGTCTCGAGCATCAGCGCGCGCAGCTTCTTGATGGCGTTCGCCTCGAGCTGGCGGATGCGCTCGGCGGACACGCCGTACTTGGCGGCGAGGTCGTGCAGGGTCGCTTTCTCGGCGTCGCCCGCCATCCAGCGGCTGGCGAGGATGTCGCGGCTGCGCGCATCGAGCGAGGCCACCGCGCGCGCGAGGCCCGCGTGCGAGGCGTCTTCCCATTCGGCATCTTCGACCTGCTGCGCCGGGTCGGCATCGGGCGCGGGCAGGTAGGAGGCCGGGTTGTGGACCTCTTCGTCCTCGGAGTCCGAGGGCGAAGCGTCGAACGCGACATCGCGCGAGCTCAAGCGGCGCTCCATCTCGGTGACCTCCGCGGGCTCGACACCGAGCTCGCGCGCCACCGTCGCGGTCTCGTCGGCGGTGAGCCAGCCGAGGTTCTTCTTCATGCGGCGCAGGTTGAAGAACAGCTTGCGCTGCGCCTTGGTGGTGGCGACCTTGAGCAGGCGCCAGTTGCGCAGCACGTATTCGTGGATCTCGGCGCGGATCCAGTGCACGGCGAAGGACACCAGCCG
This sequence comes from Gammaproteobacteria bacterium, assembly GCA_009923475.1. Taxonomy (GTDB): domain Bacteria; phylum Pseudomonadota; class Gammaproteobacteria; order Steroidobacterales; family Steroidobacteraceae; genus UBA964. The sequence continues at coordinate 2,679 of RFTM01000173.1, forward strand.
CACGCCGAGGTCGGGGTCGAAGCGCTTGACGGCCTTCATCAGGCCGACGTTGCCTTCCTGCACGAGGTCGCCGACCGGCAGGCCGTAGCCCGTGTAGCCGCGCGCGATGTGCACCACGAACCGCAGGTGCGAGAGCACCAGCGCGCGCGCCGCCTCGACATCGCCCTCGTCGCGGAAGCGGCGGGCCAAGGTCTGCTCTTCCTCGCGCGACAGCACCGGCACGCGCGACACGCGTTCCAAGTAGGCGTCGAGGCTGCCGAGCGGCCCGGAAAGGGCCACATCGGAGTAGCGGGCGATGAGGGCGTTGGTGGTCATTCCTGTACCTCTCAATCAGTCTAGCACTCTCGGGATTTGAGTGCTAAACCCCGCCGGAGTTCAATCTATTTGTCCATCAGAAACAATAGGTTATAGACGGTTGGCCGCCGAGCCGTCGCTCAGAAGTCGGTGTCGCGATGGTACGGCTCGGCCCAGGCCGCCGGGCTGTCCGGGGGCAGGATCGGCGCGTAGGGCGGCGCTTCGGCAAGTCCCTGCTTCTCGGCGGTCCATTCGGTGACGATGGAGTTCGTGCCCGGGTTGCGCATGAACATCAGGAAGCCGAGGTCCGAGAAGTGCGGACCGTGCAGGATGTCGCGCGGCCGGTAGAAGTACGCGCCGGGATGCATCACGCCCTGCGGACCGGCGAGGTCGCCGCTCAGCAGGAACATCTCTTCCGCGTGCGGATGGCGCTCGAGGCCCGCACGGCCGTCGGCGGGGCGACCATGCGGCAGTCCGGCGAGCAGGTAAGTGCGGCAGGAGCCGTCGGCGGCGGCGCGCAGGATCTTGCGCGACATGCGCAGGTGCAGGAGCTTCGGGTCGAGCACGGTCGCGTCCCAAGGCATCGCGGGCGCATCGACCACCATCAGGTCGTCCGTGGCGTCGCGCGTGCCTTTCACGAGGCCGGACGCGACGCCTGCCGCGGGCGGCGTGTTGCGGAACACCAGCAGGCGCGCGCCCTCCGGCGAGCGCAGCGCGCCTAGCGTCGTGCCGGCGGGCAGGTAGGCGTAGTGGTGGCGGGCGAGGTGGAATTCTTTGTCTGCGCCGGTCCCGCCCGCCGCGGGCACCGCGAACGCCACGGCGCCGCGCAGCACGAACCACTCCTCGCTTGCGGCCAGCGTCTCGGCGGCGGGCAGCGCTTCGCCCGGCGGGACGTCGACGAGCGCCGTCCATGCGCCGTCCTGCGGGTCTTGCCCCAGGGTCTTCACGCGCACGCGGCGGTCGAGCCCGAGCGCCGCACCCGGCTGCCAGGCCACCTTCTGCGACTGGATGAACTCGATGTGGGCGCGGGCCATCGCGATGCTCCTGTGACCGGCGGCGCTCAGGGTTTGACGACGCCGAGGAAGGCCGCGAGCAGCACGCAGCCCCAGAGCGCGTAAGCGTAGCCGAAGGCGGCCGGCATCGCGGCGGCGATGCGCGCGTCGCCCTGCGCGACGGTCGCGGCCTCGCGCAGTTCACCGAAGCCCTGCGCCCAGTGCGCCAGCACGCCGCGCAGCCGCAGCCCGCAGAGCACCGCGCCGCCATAGGCCAGGAACTTGCCGCCGAGCCAGCGTGGGCCGTCGAGCCCGAGCGTCGCGCCGGCGCCGCTCAGGAGCAGCAGACCGAGCGTGAGCATCACCAAGACCACGATCCGCCGCGCCCACTGGTCGATGCGGCGCAGCAGGCCCGCGCCGTCCGACGCGGGCGCGAGATACAGCCGCCAGACGAGCGCGAGCCACGCGAGTGCGAGCGTGCAGACCCCCGCCACCACGGCGCCACGCACGGGCAGCCACTGCGCGAGGAGGATCATCAGGGTGCCGGTCGGGATCATGAGCACGAGCGCGGTGCGCGGACCCATGTCGAGCTTGAGCAGCAGCTGCAGGAAGCGCTGCCGCTCGGCGAGCGGCAGGTCCGCACGGCCGACGTACTTCGCGCACCAGTAGACGCCGAGGTCGGTGCCCAGCCAGTACACCAGCAGCAGGATGTGCGCG
>RFTM01000174.1 GCA_009923475.1 Gammaproteobacteria bacterium
GGCGAATACCGCGATCAAGCCGATGTCGACGTTCGCCAGCGCCAGCGGCACCACGCGCCCCGCGGCGTCGAGGTAGGCGCCAAACGGCACGGTCGTCACCGTGGTGAGCGCGGGCATCATCGCGACGACCGGCGCGAGCACGAAGTAGAACTTGTTCACGTGCCCGGGCAGAGCGTCCTCCTTGAAGAGCATCTTGCCGCCGTCAGCCAGCACGTGGAAGAGACCCAGCCGCTGCAGGAACGGGCCGATGACCGGCAGGTACTCGACGAAGAACGGAGCCGTGCGGTTCGGGCCGACCCGGTCCTGGATCCACGCCGACACCTTGCGCTCGGCCATCGAACAGATGCCGCCGATCGGGAAAATGACCATGATCACGGCGAGCCCCTTGAGCACGCCCTGCACGACCGGATGCAGACTGAGATAAAGGTCGATCATCTCAGAAGAGCATCGCGAGGCAGAGCAGCACGCCGACGCCGCCTACGACGGCCGCCGCGATCCGCATCTTGCGGTTTTCATCGGCGAGCGCCGCCTGCTCGCGCTGCATACGCTCGAGCACCGCGGCCCGCGCCTTGGATTCCGCGGTGAGCGCGGCCAGCACCTCGCCGCGGCGGGCGCGCGCCTCGTCGAGGCGCCCGACCTCGCCGGTCTGCCGCTCCTCGAGCTTCACGATGCGCTGCTGCTCGTCGGCGACCGCCGCATCGAGGCGCTCGATCTCGCGGACCGCGGAGTCGATGCGCGCCGCCTGGTCGGCGCGCGCGCGCCCAAAGAAAGCGTGGTAGGCGAGCATGCGGTCGGCCTGCGCGGGGTCGCCCTGGTCGAGCAGCATGCGCAGCGGGTCCTCGCGGCCGAGCGCGTAGGCGGCCCGCGCCTGGGCGGCGAGCGCGTCGCGGGTGCGGGCGAGCTCCGCCTCGCGCCCGTGCCGCTCGACGGCGAGACCGTCGCGCCGACGTTCACGCTCGACCCGCTCGTCGCGCAGCTTGGCGAGCCGCTCGCGGGCGGCGGCGGCGGCCTGCTCGGCGGACCGCAGGCTGCGCGCCAGCCGGTCGCGTTCCGCCGCATCGCGCGCGACCTGGCCGCGGATGCGATCGATCTCGGCGCGCAGGCGCTTGAGGTCGGCCTCGGCGCGGGCCGCGTCACGCGCCGGCTCGGCCTGCGCGCCGGCTTGGGCACCGGCCGACGGCCGCGCCTGGGCGTGCGCGTGCGGCGGCAGCCCGGCGGCGCAAAGCAGCGCAAGGGCCGCGCACGCGATGGGACATGCCGGTCTCGGGACGCGCATCGCCGGGATTGTAGCCCACGGCGGAGGCGCGCCCGACGGGCGCAGGCCGCAGCGGATATACTTGCGGCCATGGAAAAGCTGTCGGTGTATGTCTCCGCCCACCCGTGGCTCGTCGCCTTGGCCGTGGCGGCGGCGGTGCTGGTCGCGGTGTACGAGATGCGCTCGCGGCGCGACGCGTTCGCCGCCATCTCGCCGCAAGACCTGATTCGCCTCCAGAACAAGGGCGCGCTGGTCCTCGACCTGCGCAAGTCCGAGGACTTCGTCGCCGGCCACATCGGCGGCGCGCGCGATTTCGACGGCTCGCAGCTGCTGAACGCCGACGAGACCCTGCGCAAGCACCGCGAGAGACCCATCGTCGTCTACTGCGACAACGGCGCGACCGGCGCCTCGGCCGCACGCGTGCTGCAGCGGCAGGGCTACACCCAGGCCTACAACCTGCGCGGCGGCCTCGCGGCCTGGCGCGCCGAGAACCTGCCCCTCGAGCAGGGCGCGGCGCCGGCGCGCGACCCCAAGAGGAAAGCCTGACCATGGCCCAGGTCACGATGTACCTCAAGGGCTGGTGCCCGTATTGCCAGCGTGCCCGCGGGCTGCTCGCCCGCAAGGGCGCCACCGTCGACGAGATCGACATCGAGGCCCGCCCCGACCAGCGCGCGGTGATGGTCGAGCGCAGCGGCCGCACCACCGTCCCGCAGATCTTCATCGGCGACCGCCATGTCGGCGGCTGCGACGATCTGCACGAACTCGACGCGGCCGGCGGGCTCGACCCGTTGCTCGCCGCCTGACGCCACCCCATCCATCCCCAGAGGCTTACACCATGTCCGACCCCGATCCGCGTGCCGACGGCACCGCCGCACCGCAGGAAGACCCGAACGCCCCCGAGTTCTCGTTGCAGTCCGTCTACCTCAAGGACTGCTCCTTCGAGGCGCCGCGCGGGCCGCGCATCGACGGCAACTGGAACCCGCAGATCAATCTCGACCTCAACACCTCCGCCGACGCGATCTCGCCCGAGCTGCGCGAGGTCGTGCTGACGGTGACCGTCAGCGCGGGCAACGGCGGCGCGACAGCATTCCTGGTCGAGGTCAAGCAGGCCGGCGTGTTCGGCGTGCGTAACCTCGAGGAGGCGGACTACCGCCGCGCCATCGCCACGCTCGCCCCCAACGTGCTCTTCCCCTACGCGCGCGCGATGGTCGCCCATCTCGTATCGCAGGGCGGGTTCCCGCAGATGCTGTTGCCGCCGGTCAACTTCGAGGTGCTCTACGCGCGCTCGATGGCCGAAGCGCAGCAGCAGGCGCAGCTCAACAGCTGACCGGATGACGGGCGCCGCCGGCACGCCTCTGGCCGTGATCGGCGCGGGCTCTTGGGGCACCGCGCTCGCGATCCAGTTCGCGCGCGCGGGGCATCCCGTCCGCCTGTGGGGGCGAGACCCCGCCCAGCAGGCCGCCATGGCCCGCGACCGCCGCAACGCGCGCCACCTGCCTGACGCGCCCTTCCCGCCCGGCCTCGACGCCGTCGCCACACTCGAGGCCGCGCTCGACGGCGCACGCGATGTGCTGGTGGCCGTGCCCAGCCACGCGCTGCGAGAGATGCTTGGCGCGCTCGCGCCACGGCTCGCTCCCGAGGTGCGGCTCGCCTGGGCCACCAAGGGTTTCGAGCTCGCCACCGGCCTGCTGCCGCATCAGGTGGCGCGCGAAGTGCTCGGCACCGGGCGGCCGATGGCGGTGCTCTCGGGACCGACCTTCGCGCGCGAAGTCGGCAGCGGCCTGCCCACCGCGATGACCGTCGCTTCGCCGGACGAGGGTTTCGCGGCGGCCCTCGCACAAAGCCTCTCTGCCGGCAGTTTCCGCGCCTACACCTCCGGCGACATCGTCGGCGTGGAGGTCGGCGGCGCCGTCAAGAACGTGCTCGCCGTCGGCGCCGGTCTCGCCGACGGCCTCGGCTTCGGCGCCAACACGCGTGTCGCGCTCATCACCCGCGGCCTCGTCGAGATGACGCGGCTCGGTGTCGCGCTCGGCGCCCGCCGCGAGACCTTCATGGGGCTCGCCGGTCTCGGTGACGTGGTGCTGACCTGCACCGACGACCAGTCGCGCAACCGCCGTTTCGGCTTGCTGCTCGCCGCCGGTCGCAGCGTCGAGGCGGCGCTGGCCGAGGTCGGCCAGGTGGTCGAGGGCTATCTCGCGGCGCGCGCCGTGCGCGCGGTGGCGCAGCGCGAGGGCATCGAGATGCCCATCTGCGACGGCATCTACCGCCTGCTCTACGAAGGCCTGCCCGCGCGCGAAGTGGTCAAGGCGCTGCTGTCGCGGCCCATCAAGGCCGAGTTCAGCGAGTAGCGTCGGGCGGCACGGCGAAACCGTTCTGCCGCCACGCCTCGTAGGTCACGAGCGTGACCGCGTTCGAGAGGTTCAGGCTGCGGTTGCCCTCGCGCATCGGGATCTCGACCACCACGTCCCCGCCCTGCGCATCCGCCTGCGCGGCACGCAGCTCCGCGAGCAGCTCCGCCGGCAGTCCGCGCCGCTCGGAACCGAACAGCAGCGCATCGCCGGGCTCGTAGTGCACCTCGTCGTAGCGCCGCGTGCCGCCGGTCTCCACGGCCCACCAGCGCCGCGTGCCCGTCGCCGCCAGCGCCTCGCGACAGGCGGCGAGGTCGGCATGCACCTGCACCGCGGCCATCCAGCGGTAATCGAGCCCCGCGCGGCGCAGCGAACGCTTGTCGAGGTCGAAGCCGAGCGGCTTCACGAGATGCAGCTCCGCGCCGGTGTTGGCGCAGAGCCGGATGACGTTGCCGGTGTTGGGCGGGATCTCCGGCTCGAAGAGGACGATGCGGAACATGGGCCGCCGAAGGCTCAGCCCGGCGTCTCGAACCTCACCGGCTCGGACTTCTCGCCCTCGCGGCGCGGCCGGACGACGACCGTGCCCGCGATCTTGTCGTGCCAGCCCTGCTTCCTGCGATCGAAGATCACCCAGAGCAAGCCGATGAACAGCGGCACGGTCGCGATGATGTACGCGAAGTAGCGTCCGACCGCCTGGCCCGGGGTCAACGTCTTGCCCGTCTTCGCATCGACCACGCGGGCGTCGACCACCATCTTGCCGGGGGTCGCCTGCTTCTTGAGCCAGAACAGCACGACGCCCACGAACGGCAGGACGAAGGAGATCAGGAAATCGGGGATGCCCCGGACCGGTGCCTCGCTCTGCACCGTGAAATACGCCGATCCGTAGACGAGGTACAGCAACGGGTAGGTGACCAGCGTGATGACCAGCATGTCGATCAGCGTGGCGCCGACACGCGGCCAGAAGTCCACATATTCGAGTTCGGTATCTTGCATCGCACAACCCTCCCGGCCCGCGTC
>RFTM01000175.1 GCA_009923475.1 Gammaproteobacteria bacterium
CCGAGCGAGTTCGTTCCCATCTGCAAAATAAACAACGTGGGACCCACGGCAACGATATAGAACAGCAGGGTCAGTGCGATCCAAGTGTTCGCATCGGAGAGGCGCTTGAAGCCGCGCTCCAGCCCGAGCCAACTGCTTGCACCGAAGATGAGCACGCTGATGCCGATCACTGTAGCCTCAAGCGCAAAATCGTGCGGTACACCCGCGATCTTGGCGAAGATACCCGCGATCATCGGCGCGGTCAGACCGAGCGAGGTCGCACCGCCGCCGATCAGATTCGCCATGTAGATGAAGTCGATGACCCGCGCGCGCGCGCTGCCGACCCCGCCCGGCAGGAACGGCAGGCAGCCCGCGCTCAGGCGCAGGTGGGGCTCGCCGCGCTGGTAGAAGGCATAGGCGATGGCGATGGTCGGCACGCAGAAGATGGCCCAGCCCACCGGCCCCCAATGGAAGATGCCGTAGGTCGCGGCCCATTCGATGGCGGCCGTGGAGCGCGGCGCGGCGCCGAGCGGCGGCGCGTCGATGTAGTAGGCCCATTCGACCACCGCCCAGTAGATGAGCGTGGCGCCGACACCGGCGCAGAAGATCATGCCGATCCAGCTGAGGGTGCTGAAGTCGGGCTTCGCGTCGCGCCCGCCGAGGCGGATCTTGCCGTGGCGGCTGAAGGCGATGAAGCCGAGGAAGCCGAGCAGCGCGATGACATACCACTGGTAGAGGAAGCCGAGGTTGTGCGTCAGCTGCGCGTGCAAGCGCGTGATGACGGCGCCCGCCGCATCGGGCGACAGGAAGATCAGCAGGCAGACGCCGAGCACCACGACGGCGGTGATGGCGAACACCGGCCAATCGACGGGCGGCTCGCGCGATGGGTTCGGCGGCTGGTCAGTCCCGGATGCCACAGTGTGTCCTCTCCGGCCGCGACAGCGCGGCGTGCTTCGATGCGATGTCGGCCAGCTTCTGCTGCAGCGCCGGGCCGGGCGGCGAGGCGCGCCGGGTCTCGAGCGACACGTGCAGCAGCAGGTGCTCCGCGGTGGCGAGCAGCTGCCCGGTGCCGTCGTGGAGCCGGTTGAGCAGGTGCATGCGCTTGCCACTGCCGTCGAGCAGCTGCGTGGTGACGCGCAGCCGTGCGCCCGCGTGCACCTCGGCCAGATGCTTGATGTGCGTCTCGACCGTGAAGTAGCTGCCGCCGGCGGCGATGTAGGCCGCGTCGCAGCCGACGAGCTCCATGAAGCGGTCGGTGGCCGCGCTGGACGCCTCGAGGTAGCGCGCCTCGTTCATGTGGCCGTTGTAGTCGGTCCAGTCGATGGGGACGACGCGCGACAGGGTCTCGACCGGCTGCGACCAGTCGGGCTCGGGCTGCACGGCGCGCAGGCGCGCGTCGTGCTCGCGCAGCAGGTGACCCGAAGCCCAGTCGCGGCCCTTGAGCGCGCGCATCATGGCGACGAGGTTGTCGTCGCGGATGCGCTCGAGCTCGCGGATGCTGCGCATGCCGGACTGCGCGTCCGACTGAGAGGCGATCTTGTCGATGAGCGCGTCATCGAGCTCGGGCACGTCGGTCAGGCGCGTCCACGGCCAACTGAGGCAGGGCCCGAACTGCGCGATGAAGTGCCGCATGCCGGCCTCGCCGCCCGCCACGCGATAGGTCTCGAACAGGCCCATCTGCGCCCAGCGGATGCCGAAACCGAAGCGGATGACGTCGTCGATCTCGGTGGTGGTGGCGATGTCGTCCTTGACGAGCCAAAGCGCCTCGCGCCAGACCGCCTCGAGGAAGCGGTCGGCGACATGCGCGTCGATCTCGCGCCGGATGCGCAGCGGCATCATGCCGATGGCGCGCATCGTCTGCATGGCGCCCGTGACGAACGCGTCGGTGGCGCTCGCGTGCGGCACCACCTCGACGACCGGCAGCAGGTAGACGGGGTTGAAGGGGTGCACGACCATGACCTGCCCGGGCCGCGGGATGCCGGCGCCGAGCTCCGAGGGCTTGAAGCCGGAGGTCGACGAGCCGATGACGACATCGGCCGCGATGACCTTCTGGACCTGCGTCAGCACGCGATGCTTGATGTCGAGCCGCTCGGGCACGGACTCCTGGATCCAGCTCGCGCCCGCGACGGCCTCTTCGACGGTGGCGCAGAGCCGCCACGCGCCCTCGGGCGGCAGCGAGACGTCGTAGAGCCCCGGCAGCGAACGGCGGGCGTTCGCGAGCACCTCGGAGAGCTTGCGCTCGGCTTCGGGATCGGGGTCGAAGACCTGGACATCCCAGCCGTTCAGCAGGAACCGGGCGAGCCAGCCACCGCCGATGACGCCGCCCCCGATGACCGCGGCGACCGGCCTCATGCGTGGGCCACCGGCGCGCGCTTGACGAGGCCGAGCTTGTCGCGCACGGCCTGCGGGCCGATCACCCGCGCGCCCATGCGCTCGATGATGCCGACCGCGCGCTCGACGAGGTCCTCGTTGCGCGCGAGCACGCCCTTGTCGAGCCAGAGGTTGTCCTCGAGGCCGACGCGGACGTTGCCGCCCGCGAGCACCGCCGCGGCGACATAGGGCATCTGGTCGCGGCCGAGGCTGAACGCCGACCAGGTCCAGTCGGCGGGCACGTTGTGGACCATCGCCATGAAGGTGTCGAGGTCGTTGGGGGCGCCCCAAGGGATGCCCATGCAGAGCTGCACCAGCGCGGGGCCCTTGAGCACGCCCTCCTCGACCAGGCGCTTCGCGAACCACAGGTGACCGGTGTCGAAAGCCTCGATCTCAGGACGCACGCCGAGCGCGGTCATCATGCCGCCCATCGCCCGCAGCATGCCGGGCGTGTTGGTCATGACGTAATCGGCTTCGGCGAAGTTCATGGTGCCGCAGTCGAGGGTGCAGATCTCGGGGAGGCAGTCGGCGATGGGCCGCATGCGGTCTTCGGCGCTGCCCATGTCGGTGCCGACCGGGTTGACGGGCAGCGGCGCCGACGGCGGGCCGAGCACCAGGTCGCCGCCCATGCCGGCCGTGAGGTTGACGACGACGTCGGTGTCCGAGTCGCGGATCCGGTCGACCACCTCGCGGTAGAGCGCCGGGTCGCGGCTCGCCTTGCCGCTCTGCGGGTCGCGCACATGGCAGTGGACGACGGCGGCCCCGGCCTTGGCGGCGGCGATGGCGCTCGCGGCGATGTCGCGCGGCGAACGCGGCACGTGGTGGGAACGGTCCTGGGTGCCACCCGACCCGGTGACGGCGCAGGTGATGAAGACTTCGCGACTGATCTGCAGCGGCATGCAGCCCCGCTCCCGTGGGTTTATGCTTGTGGCTTCAATCATGCCACAGATGCGGGCGCGCGCCAGCGGCGGGGAAACATGCACTTTTCTCTCACTGAAGAACAGCGGCTGATCGTCGAGACCACCCGCGAGTTCGTGGTCACCGAGCTCTATCCCCACGAAGCCGAGATCGAGGCGACGGGACGGCTGCGGCCCGAGTTGCGCGACGAGATCAAGCGCAAGGCCATCGGCGCGGGCCTCTACGCGGCCAACATGCCCGCCGAGGTCGGCGGCGCGGGCCTCGACACGCTCACCTGGATCCTCTACGAACGCGAACTCGGTCGCGCCAACTACGCGCTGCACTGGACCTGCGTGGCGCGGCCCTCGAACATCCTGATGGCCTGCGAAGGCGAGCAGCGCGAGCGCTATCTCTTCCCGGCCATCCGCGGCGAACGCTCCGACTGCCTCGCCATGACCGAGCCCGGCGCCGGCTCCGACCTGCGCGGCATGAAGACCCGCGCCCGCCGGGACGGCGACGACTTCATCATCAACGGCACCAAGCATTTCATCAGCCACGCCGACGAGGCCGACTTCGTGGTGCTGTTCGCGGCCACCGGCGAGGAGGCCTCGGCCCGCGGCAACCGCGCGCTCATCACCGCGTTCCTCATCGACCGCGGCACGCCGGGCTTCCAGGTCCTGGACGGCTACAAGAGCGTCTCGCACCGCGGCTACAACAATTGCGTGCTGCAGTTCGACGACTGCCGCGTGCCGAAGTCGCAGGTGCTGGGCGAGGTCGGCCGCGGCTTCGAGATCGCGAACCAGTGGCTGGGGGCGACGCGCCTGCAGGTGGCGGCCACCTGCCTCGGCCGCGCCGAGCGCGCGCTCGATCTCGCCACGCGCTGGGCGGCCGAGCGCCGCCAGTTCGGGCAGCAGATCGGCAAGTTCCAGGGCGTCGCCTTCAAGCTCGCCGACATGGCGACCGAACTCAAGGCCGCGGAGCTGCTGACCCTCGAGGCCGCCTGGAAGGTCGACCAAGGCACCGTCACCGACTCCGACATGGCGATGGCCAAGCTGAAGGCCACCGAGATGCTGGCCTTCGTCGCCGACGAGGCCATCCAGATCCACGGCGGCATGGGGCTGATGTCCGACCTGCCCCTCGAGCGCATCTGGCGCGACGCGCGCGTCGAGCGCATCTGGGAGGGCACCTCCGAGATCCAGCGCCACATCATCTCGCGCGCACTGCTGCGGCCGCTGGGCGCCTGAATGCGGCTGCAGCGGCTGCTCCATCCGCGTTCCATCGCCTTCGTCGGCGGCAGCGAATGCGCCATCGCCATCGAGCGCAGCCGCGCGCTCGGTTTCGAGG
>RFTM01000176.1 GCA_009923475.1 Gammaproteobacteria bacterium
GATGCCGGGCGACAACATCAAGATGACGGTCGAGCTGATCGCGCCGATCGCGATGGAGGACGGCCTGCGCTTCGCGATCCGCGAAGGCGGCCGCACCGTTGGCGCCGGCGTGGTCGCGAAGATCCTGAAGTAATACGCACCGAAAGGCACAAAGAAAATGGCCAACCAGAACATCCGCATCAGGCTGAAGGCTTTCGACCATCGCCTGATCGACAACTCGGCGCGCGAGATCGTCGAGACGGCGAAGCGCACCGGCGCCACCGTCAAGGGTCCCGTGCCGCTGCCGACCAAGATGGAGCGCTACACGCTGCTCGTCAGCCCGCACGGCGACAAGGACGCGCGGGACCAGTTCGAGCTGCGCACGCACAAGCGGCTGATGGACATCCTGAACCCCACCGACAAGACCGTGGACGCGCTGATGCGCCTCGAGCTGCCGGCGGGCGTGGACGTCCAGATCAAGCTGAACTGACGGCAGGAGGGTGGCCCCCGGGGCTGGGCCACCCCGGTCCTCCGGGGCGCGCAGGCGATGGCGCTTGCAAGCTTCGCGAAGGCCGCTTAGAATTCGCGCCCCTTAATTGACCCTGGGCACTTTTCCGGGGAGGGCCGCCGGATTCGGCGGTGATCGGGCGAGGTTGGCGGTCGGCCGTTACGGCCTGCCGCCAAGACCACTCGAGGCAGTCCGTGGCGGGTCACGCCGCGGCTTCTTCAGTCGTCGTCCTCAGGTCCCTGGTCCGCCAGGGCAGTGTCCCCGGGTTTCCGGGGCAGAAGTTTGTTGCGCATGCCAATCGCAGCATGCGCAGGAGTGAGAGGAACATGGCAATCGGTCTCGTCGGCCGCAAGTGCGGCATGACCCGGGTGTTCACCGAGGCGGGCGAATCCGTCCCTGTGACCGTCATCGAGGTCCTTCCGAACCGCGTCACGCAGGTCAAGACCGCCGACAAGGACGGTTACCGTGCGGTGCAGGTCACCTACGGCGCCCGCCGTCCGCAGCTGGTCAACAAGGCGCTCTCCGGGCACTACGCCAAGGCCGGCTCCGCGCCGGGCAAGGCGCTGCTCGAGTTCCGCCTCGCCGGCAAGGAGGGCGAAGAGCTCGCCGTGGGCGCCGAGATCAAGGCCGACCTCTTCAAGGCCGGCCAGGTGGTCGATGTCACCGGCACCACCATCGGCAAGGGCTTCGCCGGCACCATGAAGCGCCACAACTTCGGCGGCCACAACGCCACGCACGGCGTGTCGGTGTCGCACCGCACCCCGGGCTCGATCGGCCAGCGCCAGACGCCGGGCCGCGTGTTCCAGGGCAAGCGCATGTCGGGCCACATGGGCGTCGCGCGCCGCACCACCGAGAACCTGAAGGTCGTCGAGGTCGACGCCGAGCGCAACCTGCTGCTGATCCGCGGCGCGGTGCCGGGCGCCGAGGGCGGCCAGGTCGTGGTGCGTCCGTCGGTCAAGGCGGCGCGCCTCGCGCAGCGCAAGAAGATCGTGCCGACCAAGGCCGCTGCCACGGCCAAGGCCAAGAAGTGACCGGGAGCGCAGAGGTCATGAAGATCAAGATCGCAGGCGGCTCCGACGAGCTGCAGGTCTCCGAAGCCACCTTCGGACACGAATACAACGAGGCGCTGGTCCACCAGGTCGTCACCGCCTACCGCAATGCCGGTCGCGCGGGCACCAAGGCCCAGCTCACCAAGGCCGAGGTGCGCGGCGGCGGCAAGAAGCCGCACAGCCAGAAGGGCACCGGCCAGGCGCGCGCCGGTTCCAGCCGCAGCCCCATCTGGGTCGGCGGCGGCCGCGCGTTCGCCGCGAAGCCCCGCAGCTTCGAGCAGAAGGTCAACCGCAAGATGTACCGCGGCGCGCTGCGCTCGATGCTCTCCGAGCTCGTGCGCCAGGACCGCCTTGTCGTCACGCAGGGCATCGACCTCGAAGCCCCCAAGACCCGCCTGCTCGCCGCCCGCCTCAAGTCCATGGCGCTCGACCAGGTGCTGATCGTGGTCGAGGCCATCGACGAGAAGCTGTTCCTCGCCGCGCGCAACCTGCCGCGCGTCGGGGTGCTGCCGGTGACCGCCCTCAACCCGCTCGCTCTCGCGAGCTATGACAAGGTGCTGATGACCGTCGGCGCCGTGAAACTCATCGAGGAGCGCCTGCAATGAGCGCCGTCGTCTCCACCCTCAGCCCCGAGCGCCTGATGGGCGTGCTGGTCGCCCCGCACGTCACCGAGAAGACCGCGCTCGCCATGCAGAACGCCAACCAGTACGCCTTCCGCGTGCGCCGCGACGCCACCAAGCCTGACATCAAGGCGGCCGTCGAGCTCATGTTCGAGGTGAAGGTGGCGGCCGTGAACGTGGTCAACGAGAGCGGCAAGACCCGCCGCTTCGGCAAGACCCCGGGCCGCACCCAGGACTGGAAGAAGGCCTACGTGCGCCTCGCGCCGGGCCAGACCATCGACTACGAATCGAGGAAGGGCTGATGGCACTCGTCAAGATGAAGCCGACGTCGCCGGGCACCCGGTTCGCCGTCAAGATCGACAAGTCGCACCTCTGGAAGGGCGGCCCGTACGAGCCGCTGACCGAGCGCCAGTCGAAGACCGGCGGCCGCAACAGCTACGGCCGCATCACGACGCGCCACAAGGGCGGCGGCTCGCGCCAGAAGTACCGCATCATCGACCTGAAGCGCGACAAGGACGGCGTCAAGGGCGTGGTCGAGCGCATCGAGCACGACCCGAACCGCACCGGCCACATCGCGCTCGTCAAGTACGCCGACGGCGAGCGCCGCTACATCCTCGCGCCCAAGGGCGTGACGGCGGGCGACGAGATCCGCTCGGGCGCCGACGCGCCGATCAAGGCCGGCAACGCCATGCAGCTGCGCCACATCCCGGTCGGCACCACGGTGCACAACGTCGAGCTCAAGCCCGGCAAGGGCGGCCAGCTCGCGCGCAGCGCCGGCGGCTCGGTGCAGTACACCGCGCGCGAGGGCATCTACGCCTACATCCGCCTCAAGTCGGGCGAGATGCGCAAGGTGCACATCGATTGCCGCGCCACCATCGGCGAGATGAGCAACGACGAGCACAACCTGCGCAGCTACGGCAAGGCCGGCGCGAAGCGTTGGCTCGGCATCCGTCCGACGGTCCGCGGCCTCGCGATGAACCCGGTCGACCACCCGCACGGCGGCGGCGAGGGCAAGTCCGGCCAGGGCAACCCGCACCCCGTCTCGCCCTGGGGCTGGAACACCAAGGGCAAGAAGACCCGCACCAACAAGCGCACGACCCACATGATCGTGCAGCGTCGCCAGAACAAGGTCCGCTGAGCGGCCTCGGAACGCAGGAGCCAACAGTGCCTCGCTCACTCAAGAAAGGTCCGTTCGTCGACCTCCACCTCGCGAAGAAGGTGCAGGTCGCGTCCGCGAAGAACGATCGCAAGCCGATCAAGACCTGGTCGCGCCGCTCGATGGTGCTGCCCGAGATGGTCGGCCTCACCATCGCCGTGCACAACGGCAAGCAGCACATCCCCGTGCTCGTGACCGAGAACATGGTCGGCCACAAGCTCGGCGAGTTCGCGCCCACCCGCACCTTCAAGTCGCACTCCGGCGACAAGAAAGTCGCGGCCTGAGCCCGGGGGAGAAGCCGATGGAAGCCACCGCAAAACTCAAACACGCGCGCATCTCGCCGCAGAAGTGCCGCCTCGTCGCCGACGTGGTCCGCGGCAAGCCCGTGGGCAACGCGCTCGCGACGCTGCGTTTCATGCCTAAGAAGGGCGCCGAGATCGTCCTCAAGGTGCTCGAGTCCGCCGTCGCCAACGCCGAGAACAACCAGGGCGCCGACGTGGACGAGCTCAAGGTGCACCGCATCATGGTCGACACCGCCCCGGTGCTGAAGCGCTTCGCCGCCCGCGCCAAGGGCCGCGGCGCCCGCATCGTCAAGCGCAACAGCCACATCACCGTCGTGGTCAGCGACGGCAGGAAGGACTGATCCATGGGCCAGAAAGTCAATCCGATCGGCATCCGCCTCGGCATCACCCGCGAGTGGTCCTCGAAGTGGTATGCCAACAAGAAGCAGTTCCCGGCGCTGGTGCACACCGATTTCCGCGTCCGCGAGTTCCTGCGCAAGAAGCTCGCCGAGGCCAGCGTCTCGCGCGTGCACATCGAGCGCGCCGCCAACAAGGTGAACATCACCATCCAGACGGCGCGCCCCGGCATCGTCATCGGCAAGAAGGGCGAGGACATCGAGAAGCTGCGCCAGGACACGGCGCGCATGCTCGGCCGCCCGGTCACCGACATCCGCCTCAACATCGCCGAGATCCGCAAGCCTGAGCTCGACGCGCAGCTCGTCGCCGACGGCATCGCGCAGCAGATCGAGAAGCGCGTGATGTTCCGCCGCGCCATGAAGCGCGCGGTCATGAGCACGATGCGCAGCGGCGCGCTCGGCATCAAGGTGCGCCTGTCGGGCCGCCTGAACGGCGCCGAGATCGCGCGCACCGAGTGGTCGCGCGAGGGCCGCATCCCGCTGCACACCTTCCGCGCCGACATCGACTACGGCTTCGGCGAGGCGCGCACCACCTACGGCGTGATCGGCGTCAAGGTCTGGATCTTCAAGGGCG
>RFTM01000177.1 GCA_009923475.1 Gammaproteobacteria bacterium
GCCGCCGCCGGCGATGCGGCCCCGGGGGGTTGCAGTCGCGTCTGCTAGGCGCGCACGCGCGCGCAGGGGGCACGTTGGCCGTGGCTCTGGGGCGAGACCGGCCCTCTCGGGCACCAGGCCTCCAGGGCGCCAAGAGACGCCCACGGTTCGCCATTGAACGGCCCGCGCTGATGCTGGCGATGGTCGAACGAGATCGAGCGCTGAACCCTGTCATCGAGGCCCTGTAGATGTTGGTCTCGATGTTGGGTCCGCTGAAATCGCGCGTCTAACCCATTGATTTAACTGAGGACTTGGCGGAGAGAGAGGGATTCGAACCCTCGAAGGGCTTTTGGCCCTTACACCCTTAGCAGGGGTGCGCCTTCGACCACTCGGCCATCTCTCCGGACGCGGACCCGCGCGGACGCGGAGGCGCGATGATAGGCCCCACCCCGCCCCGGGTCAAAACCGCTGACGGCCGTCAGGCGCGCATGTCGGAGCGCTGCGGTTCAGCTTCGACCCCGCCCTCCGACTTGATGCGCTCGAAGATCTCTTCGCGGTGGACCGCGACGTTCTTGGGCGCGTTGATGCCCACGCGGACCTGGTTGCCCTTCACGCCGAGGATGGTGACGGACACTTCTTCGCCGATCATGACGGTCTCGCCGACGCGTCGAGTGAGAATCAGCATTGAACAACCCCCGGGCGCCCTGCTCGACCGCCGGACTCGAGGCCTCACCCCCTGTAAGACCCCCGCCGACGGCCCGTCTTCCTTGCGGGCGCCTCTGCTGCGCAAGATAGGCCAAAGCGCGCAGTGCGTCCACCGCGCGGCCATCGGGCAGGACTTCGGGAGCGGATTGCGGTGAAAAGTGTCTAGCCGCCGAGACGCTCGCGCACGAAAGGCGCCACCGCAGCGAGCGCCTCGGGCAGGCGCGCGGCATCGGTTCCGCCCGCCTGCGCGAAGTCCGGTCGACCACCGCCACGGCCGCCGACGAGGCTCGCCACCTGCGCCACGACCTCGCCCGCCTTGATGCGCCCGACCTCGCCCGGCGTGACGCCGGCGACCAGCACGACCTTGCCCGCGGGATCGACCGTGGCGAGCACGATGACGGCGGACTTCAGGCTTTCCTTCAGTTGGTCGACCGCGGTGCGCAGCGCGCCGGCATCGGCGCCCTCGACCTGCGTCGCCACCACCTTGAGGCCGGCGATATCGACCGCGCCCGAGGCGAGGTCCGTGCCTTGCCCCGAGGCGAGCTTGTCGCGCAAGGAGCGGTTGTCCTTCTCGAGCTGGCGGATGCGATCGAGCGCCTCGCGCACCTTGGCCGCGACGTCGTCGCGGGTGCCACGCACGAGGCCGGCCACCTCGCGCACCAAGGCCTCGGCGCCCTCGGCGTGCGCCAACGCGCCCTCGCCCGTCACCGCCTCGATGCGCCGCACGCCCGAGGCCACGCCGCCCTCGCCCACGATCTTGAAGAGCCCGATGTCGCCCGCGCGACGCACATGCGTGCCGCCGCAGAGCTCCATCGAGAAGTCGCCGATGCGCAGCACGCGCACCTTGGCGCCGTACTTCTCGCCGAAGAGCGCGACCGCGCCCTCGGCCACCGCGGTGTCGAAGTCGAGTTCGCGGGTCTCGGCGGCGGCGTTGCGGCGCACCTGCTCGTTGACGAGGCGTTCGATGCGCTGCAGTTCCTCGGGCGTGACGGCCTGGAAGTGCGAGAAGTCGAAGCGCAGCCGGTCGGGCGCGACGCGCGAGCCTTTCTGCTGCACATGGCTGCCGAGCACCTCGCGCAGCGCCGCGTGCAAGAGATGCGTGGCCGAGTGGTTGAGCGCTGTCGCCTCGCGCAACCGCGCGTCGACCTCGGCGGCGAGCGTCATCCCCACCGTGAGCGGTGCCGAATCCGGCGCGAGCCGTCCGATGTGCGCGTGCGCACCGCCGGTGCCGCGTTTCTGGGTGTCCTCGACGATGAAGCGGACCGCGCCCGCAGCGCCCGCAGCGCCCGCGGCGCCCGCGGCGCCCGGCGAGCGCAGCAGGCCGGCATCGCCCACCTGGCCGCCGGACTCGGCGTAGAAGGGCGTGGACTCGAGGATCACCTCGCCCTCCTCGCCCGGCGCCAGCGACTCGACGCGCGCGCCGCCGCGCAGCAGCGCCACGACGCGCGACTCGCCCTGCAGGCCGTCGTAGCCCGAGAACGCGGTCTTCATGTCGATGGAGGCGTCGGCGCGCAGGTCGACGCCGAAACGGCTGGCGGCGCGGGCGCGCTCACGCTGCGCCTCCATGGCGGCCTCGAAACCGGCCTGGTCGATGCCGAGCCCGCGCTCGCGCGCGACGTCGGCCGTGAGGTCGACCGGGAAGCCGTAGGTGTCGTAGAGCTTGAAGACGGTGGCGCCATCGAGCACGGCGCCCGACGCCGTACCGGGCTTGAGGCGGTCGATGGCCTCGGCGAGCAGCGCCATGCCGGTGGTGAGCGTCTCGGCGAAGCGCTCTTCTTCCTGGGCCAGCACGCGCGCGGCCTGCGCCGCGCCGGCGCGCAGTTCAGGGTAGGCCTCGCCCATCTGCGCCTCGAGGGCGGGCACCAGCTTGTGGAAGAAGGCGCCGTTGATGCCGAGCTTGTGGCCGTGGCGGATGGCGCGGCGGATGATGCGCCGCAGCACGTAGCCGCGGCCCTCGTTGGAGGGCAGCACGCCGTCGATGATGAGGAAGGTGCAGGCGCGGATGTGGTCGGCGATGACACGCAACGACGGGTTCGTGAGGTCGTCCGTGCCCGCGAGGTCGGCCGCCGCCCGCACGATGCCGCGGAAGAGGTCGATGTCGTAGTTGTTGGTGACGCCCTGCATCACCGCCGAGAGCCGCTCGAGGCCGGCGCCGGTGTCGACCGACGGCTTCGGCAGCGGCGTCAGCGTGCCGTCCGGCGAGCGGTCGTACTGCATGAACACGAGGTTCCAGATCTCGACGTAGCGGTCGCCGTCCTCGTCCGGCGAACCCGGCGGCCCGCCCGGGATGTCGGGCCCGTGGTCGTAGAAGATCTCGGTGCAGGGGCCGCAGGGACCGGTGTCGCCCATGGCCCAGAAGTTGGACTTCTCGCCCATGCGGGTGAGGCGGTCCTTGGGGACGCCCACCTCTTCGATCCAGATGCGGGCGGCTTCGTCGTCCTCGCGGAACACCGTCACCCAGAGCCGGTTCGGGTCGAGCTTGAGCGTGCCGGTGACGAACTCCCAGGCGAACTTGATGGCATCGCGCTTGAAGTAGTCGCCGAAGGAGAAGTTGCCCAGCATCTCGAAGAAGGTGTGGTGGCGGGCCGTGTAGCCGACGTTCTCGAGGTCGTTGTGCTTGCCGCCCGCGCGCACGCAGCGCTGCGACGTGGCCGCGCGCGAGTAATCGCGCAGGTCCTTGCCGAGGAACACGTCCTTGAACTGCACCATGCCGGCGTTGGTGAAGAGCAGGGTCGGGTCGTTGCCCGGGACGAGCGGGCTCGAGGCGATCACGGCGTGGCCGCGCTCGCGGAAATACTCGAGGAAGGCGCGCCGGACTTCGGCGGCGGTCATGTAGGGCGGTTTGGAGGGAGTCATTCGGGGTCTGCGGGGTCGTCCGGGTCCTGGCCTGTGGCAAGCCGGATATCATCCGATGAAAACCCCCGGTACTGCAAAAAACGCGCTTGCCGCCCCCGCTCCGCCCACGATGCGGGCGCCCGGGCGCCGAACTTGCGCGCCCGCACCTCGCGGCAGAGCGCCGTGAAGTCGGGCCCGGCCTCGAGGGCGGCCTGGATGTCGGCGGGCGGGAACCCGAGCACCGCGAGTTCTTGACGGATGCGCGCCGGGCCCTGCCCTCGCCCGGCGTGGGCGCGGACGAAGTTGTCGAGGAAGCGGCCGTCGTCGAGCAGCCGCTCCTCGCGCAGGGCCGCGAGCGCCGCCTGCGCGGCCTCGGTCGTGTAGCCGCTCACGGTGAGCTTGGCGAGCAGTTCGCCGGAGGCGTAGTCCCGTCGCCCGAGGAGCAGCAACGCCGCACGGCGCGCCGCCTCAGGCGACTCCGGGTGCTCCGGCGCCTTGCCCGCCCGTCCCCGACCCGCGGCCCGGCCGCGCCGCAGCATCAGGCCGGGGTGGCCTCGCCGCGCGGCGTCTTGACCGGCAGCAACTTGGCGCGGATCTGGTCCTCGATCTCGCGGGCGATCTCGGGACGGCCCTTCAGGAACTCGCGGACGTTCTCCTTGCCCTGGCCGATGCGCTCGCCCTTGTAGGAGTACCAGGCGCCGGCCTTCTCGATGATGTTGTGGTTGGCGCCGAGCTCGATGATCTCGCCCTCGCGGCTGATGCCCTGGCCGTAGAGGATCTCGAACTCGGCTTCGCGGAAGGGCGGCGAGACCTTGTTCTTGACGACCTTGACGCGGGTCTGGTTGCCGATGACCTCTTCGCCGTTCTTGAGGGCGCCGATGCGGCGGATGTCGAGGCGCACCGAGGAGTAGAACTTGAGGGCGTTGCCGCCGGTGGTGGTCTCCGGGCTGCCGAACATGACGCCGATCTTGAGGCGGATCTGGTTGATGAAGATGACGATGGTGTTCGAGCGCTTGATGTTGCCGGTGAGCTTGCGCAGCGCCTGCGACATCAAGCG
>RFTM01000178.1 GCA_009923475.1 Gammaproteobacteria bacterium
ATCGAGGCCAAGTCCGACGACATGCGCGCGTTCGTTGAGGAGGCCGCTGGCATCTCCAAGTACAAGGAGCGACGCAAGGAGACGGAAAGCCGCATTGCCGACACGCGCGAAAATCTCGAGCGGTTGCAAGACTTGCGCGATGAAATCGACAAGCAGATCCGGCACCTGCAGCGCCAGGCGGCGACCGCCCGTCGGTATCAGACGCTGAAGGAGCAGGAGCGGCGCCTGACGGCGGAGTTGCTCGCCTTGCGCCTGCGCGATCTCGACAGTGGCGCCGAGGTGCATGACTCGACCGTGCGCGAGCGCGAGCTGGCCATGCAGTCTGCACTGGCGGATCTGCGCTCCGCGGAGGCCGCCATCGAGACCCAGCGCCAGTTTCACGGCGAGCAGACCGATGTCGTCTCGCAGATTCAGGGTCGCTACTACGCAGTGGGCGCAGATATCTCCCGGACTGAGCAGCAGATCCAGTTCGCGCGCGAGAACCGCGAGCGCCAGCGCAACGACCTCGCGCAGTCGCGCGCCACGCTCGAGGCCCTGGCGGCGCAGGCCGAGCGCGACGAGCAGGAGCTGCGCGCGGTGCGCGCCGAGCTCGCGCGGCTCGCCCCCGAGATCGATTCGGCGCAAGGCGCCGAGCGCGCCGCCGCGGCGGCGCTGGCGGATGCCGAGGCGAGCCAGGCCGAGTGGCAGCGCCAGTGGGAACAGTTCAACGCGGAGGCGGGCAGCGCGCAGCAGACCGTGCAGGTCGAGCGCGCCCGCATCGAGCAGCTCGAGAACCAGCTGCACCGGCTGCGCGCGCAGCGCGACCGCTTGGGCGTCGAGCGCGACGCGTTGCTCGCGCAGGAGTCCCAGGGACAGTTGTTCGAGCTCGGCGAACGCGAGGCCCAGGCGCGCAGCGCGGCCGACGAGCTCGCCCGCGCGCTCGCCGCGGCGCTCGCCGACGTGCAGCGCCTGCGCGCGCAGCAGTTCGAGGGCGAGGCGCTGCTGGAGTCGGCGCGCAGCGACCGCGAGCGGGCCCGCGCCGAGGTGATGTCGGTCGATGCCCTGCAGCGCGCGGCGCTCGGCCGCGCCGATGCCGGCGCCACCGCGTGGCTGCGCAGCGCCGGGCTCGCCGACCGGCCGCGGCTCGCCGAGGCCCTGACGGTCGAGCCGGGCTGGGAGAAGGCGGTCGAGACGGTGCTCGGCGAACACCTCGAGGCGGTCTGCGTCGAGGGCATCGACGCGCTGCTCGATTCTTTGGGCGGGCTCGACGGCACGCGGCTCGCGCTGCTCGAGGACGGCCCGCGGGTCGGCGGCGGGTCCGCCGGCACCTTGGCCGGTCGCGTCCGCGGCCCCGAGGGCGCGCTCGCGCTGCTCGCGGGCGTGCGGGTCGCCGACGGCCTCGCCGAGGCGCTGGCCTTGCGCCGCGGTCTCGCGCCCGGCGAGTCGGTGGTCACCCGTGGCGGCGAGTGGCTCGGCCGCGGCTGGTTGCGGGTCGCGCGCGGCGGCGACGCCCATGCGGGCGTGCTCGAGCGCGAAAGCCGTCTCAAGGACCTGCGCGGCGCGCTGGAAGCGGCCGAGGGGCGGGTGCGCGGTGCGGAGGCGGCGTTGGCGGCGACGCGTACGGCGCTCGGCGTGGCCGAGGCCGGCCGCGATGCCGCGCAGGGGCGCATCCAGCAGGCCCATCGTTCGCACGCCGACCTGCTCGGCCAGCTCGAGGCCGGTCGGGCGCGCGCCCAGGAATCCACGCTGCGCCGCGAGCGCCTCGAACTCGAGTCGGCGGAGGTCGCCCGCGAGGTCGGCGCCGCCGAGGACGCCATCGCCCGCGCACGCGCCGAGCTCGAGCGCGGCACCTCACGCGTCGCCGAGCTCGACGGGCGACGACCGGCGCTGGAGGCGAGCCGCGAGCAGGCGCGCGACGCCGTCGTGGCGGCGCGCGGTGCCGCGCAGGCCGCCCAGCTCGCCGCGCGCGACCTGCTGGTGCGTGCCGAGGGACGGCGCACCGCCGAGACGGCGATGGACGTCGGGCTGCGCCGCGCGGCGGAGCAGCGGCAGACCTTGCTCGCGCGCGTCGACGAGCTTGAATCCGCGCTCTCGGGCGGCGAGGCGCCGATCCTCGAACTGCAGGGACTGCTCGACGGGTTCCTTGCGCGCCGGCTCGAGGTCGAGGCCGATCTCGCGCAGTCGCGCCGCACCCTCGAGCAGGCCGACGCGGAGCTGCGCGCCCTCGACGAGCAGCGCCAGGCCGCCGACGCGCGCGTCGGCGCCGAGCGCGAGGCCATGGAACAGGCGCGTCTCGCGGCGCAGGAGACCCGGGTGCGCCGCGAGACGCTCGCCGAGCAGTTCGCCGAGACGCGCTTCGAGCTCGCCGAGGTGCAGCAGTCGCTCGCCGCCGAGGCGCAGGTCGCCGATTGGGAGACCCGGCTCGGCGAGACCCGCACCGACATCGAGAAACTCGGCCAGGTGAACCTCGCCGCCATCGACGAGTTGGCGCAGAACTCCGAGCGCAAGGAGTACCTCGATCGGCAGTTCGCCGACCTCACCTCCGCGCTCGACACCCTCGAGGAGGCCATGCGCAAGATCGAGCGCGAGACGCGCTCGCGCTTCGAGGACACGTTCAACCGCATCAACGCCGGACTGCAGGAGAAGTTCCCGCGGCTGTTCGGCGGCGGTCACGCCTACCTCGAGCTGGTCGGCGATGATCCGCTGGCGGCAGGCGTCGCGGTGATGGCGCGGCCGCCCGGCAAGCGCAACTCCACGATCTCGCAGCTCTCCGGCGGCGAGAAGGCGCTCACGGCGGTGGCGCTCGTGTTCTCGATCTTCGACCTTAACCCCGCGCCGTTCTGCCTGCTCGACGAGGTCGATGCGCCGCTCGACGAGAACAACGTCGGCCGCTTCTGCGACATCGTGCGCGAGATGGCGCAGCGGGTGCAGTTCATCTTCATCACCCACAACAAGGCCACCATGGAGCTCGCCTCGCAGCTGCTCGGGGTGACCATGAACGAGCCGGGCGTTTCGCGCCTCGTCGCGGTCGACGTCGACGAGGCCGTCCGTCTCGCGACCGGCTGACGGGGGCACGGCATGCTCGAGCAGGCTTGGGCGGCGATCACGGGCGACCTGCGCATCGCGTTGGCGGTGGTGGGCGCGGTGCTGCTCCTCAGCCTCCTCATCTGGGAACACTGGCAGCGCCGTCGCGCGCGGCGCGCGGACGACGCGCATGTCGCGGGCGCTTATGGCCGCGCACGCGGCGCCCAGGGCGGGTTGCGCGACCCGCTGCTCGAGCAGAGGGGCAAGGAGGTCTTCTTCGAGGAAGAGGTCTCCGAGGTCCGCATCATCGAGCCGGCGGCCCGGCGCTCATCGGGCGACGAGGCTGCGCTCGACCTGCCCGAGATCGGCGCCCGCGATCCGCTCGCCGATCCGCCCGTGGTAGACCTCGAAGCGGCGCTGCGTCCCGATGCCGGCGCACGTTCCATCCCGGTGGTCGATTCGGTGACCTTGACCGACGAGCCCGCCGAGGATATGCCGGGACCCGTGGCACAGGCGCCCTCGTCGGCGCCGCCTCCTGCGCCCCCCGTCGCGGTGCCGACGCCAGCTCCGGCGCCCGCGCCGGCACCTGCCCCTGCACCTGCGCCCGCGCCCGCGCCGGCATCGGCTGCGCCGCGTGCGGATTGGCCGGCCGACCCGCAGCGCCGCATCGTCGGTCTGCGCATCGTGGCCCGCAACGGCGAACGCTTTACCGGCTCGGGGGTGCGACAGGCGCTGCAGGGCGAGGGCTTCGTGCACGGCGACATGAAGATCTTCCACCGGGGCACCGGTGACGGTCGCGTGCTCATGAGCGCGGCCAGCCTCACTCGCCCGGGCGACTTCGACCCCGCGACCATGGATTCGCTGCTCTATCGCGGCCTCAACCTGTTCGCCGTGCTGCCGGGTCCGCTGCCGGGCCGCGACACGGTCGACAAGCTGCTGCTCACGGGCCACACCCTCGCGCAGCGCCTGCGCGGCGAACTGCTCGACTCGCGAGGCGAGCCGCTCACCGAGGCGCGGCTCTCGGAGCTGCGTCGCGAGGCGGCCGCCGCGACCGACGCCTGAGTCCATGACCGCGCCGCGCGCCTCCGGCCCTGCGAGCGCGCCCGACGCGGCCGTCGCGGCCCGCGCTGCGGAGCTGCGGCGCGCCATCGAGCATCACAACTACCGCTATTTCGTGCTCGATGACCCGGAGATCCCGGACGCGGAGTTCGACCGCCTGATGCGCGAACTGCGCGAACTCGAGGCCGCGCATCCCGCGATCGTCACGCCCGAGTCGCCGACGCAGCGCGTGGGTGGGGCGCCGGTGGACGAGTTCGCGGAGGTCCGGCATCGCGTGCCGATGCTGTCGCTCGACAACGCCTTCAGCGACGAGGATGTCGCGGCTTTCGACCGCCGTGTGCGCGAGCGCTTGGGTATCGACGGCGAGGTGGACTACTCGGCCGAACCCAAGCTCGACGGCCTCGCGATCTCCGTGACCTGGGAGGACGGCGTGTTCGTGCGCGCGGCGACGCGCGGCGACGGTGTCACCGGCGAGGATGTCACCGCCAACG
>RFTM01000179.1 GCA_009923475.1 Gammaproteobacteria bacterium
CGCCGGCGGCCCGGCCGTGCTCGACCGCAGCTACGACAGCCGCGGCTCCGACGATCCCGTCTGGGGGCTCGGTCTCGGCTGCGAAGGGCTGATGCGCATCCTGCTGTGGCGCCTCGATCCGGGCCACGCTCGCGAGACGCTCGCCGGGTTGCTGGCAGCGGAGCGGCATCGGACACCCGCGGCGCTCGCGCTCGATATCACGGACGGACGCAGCGTGCTGGCGTCGGATGCCGACGGCGCAGACGCGCCCTCGCTCTCAGGTTCGGTCGATGACGCGCGCCTGACCGCGGCCGCGCGCGACGGGCTCGCCCGCCGCAAGGCCACGCTCGAGGCCGGCATCTTCACTTTGACCGCGGCCCGCGTCCCGACGCTGCTCGTCTGCGGCGCCGGTCCCGACGCCGAACCGGTGCAGCGCATCGCGAGCCTGCTCGGCTGGCAGGTCACCGTGGTCGACCACCGACCGGCGTACATCGACCCGCAGCGCTTCCCCGGCGCGGCGCACGTCGCGCAGGTCGAGGCCTCGGACCTCGGTGCGACGGTCGCGACCGACGGCTTCGACGCCGCGGTGGTGATGAGCCATCACCTGGTCGCGGATGGCGGCTATCTCGCCGCGCTTGCGCGCAGCGGCGTGCCGTATGTCGGGCTGCTCGGTCCGGCGGCGCGGCGCGAGCGGCTGTTCGCGGAACTCGGCGCGGCTGCGGACGCGCTGCGACCGCGGCTGCGTGCGCCGATCGGCCTCGACCTCGGCGGACGCACCCCCGAGGACATCGCGCTCGCCATCGTCGCCGAGATCCAGGCGACGCTGCACGGCCGTCGCGGCGGCCCCTTCGCGGGCTGAGCCCGGTTCAGCGGACCGGCGCCGCCGGCGCGGCGGGGGCCGCGGGCGCCGCGGCCACGTCGAACCTCCGGAACCACTCGAGGATGCGCGTGTCGCGCTCGCGACCGCTCATCTGCAGGC
This sequence comes from Gammaproteobacteria bacterium, assembly GCA_009923475.1. Classification (GTDB taxonomy): domain Bacteria; phylum Pseudomonadota; class Gammaproteobacteria; order Steroidobacterales; family Steroidobacteraceae; genus UBA964. The sequence continues at coordinate 959 of RFTM01000179.1, forward strand.
CGTGGGTGTCGCCCTCGAAGATGACGAGCTCATGCGGCTTGCCGAGCGCCTTCAGGCGCTCGGCGAAGGGTTGTGCCTGCCGCGCGGCGTTGACGATGGGATCGGCGCCGCCGTGCATCACGAGCACGGGGGCCCTGATCTCCTGCGCCCACTCGACCGCCGAACGCGCGCGCAGCGCGGCTTCGCGGTCCGCGCCCGCGGGCAGCGCGCGGGCGAGCGCCCCGAGTCCGCCGCGACCGTCGGCGTCAGCGGCCGCGGCGAGGTCGGTGGGCGCGCCGACGGTTGCGATGGCGCGGTACGGCGCGCCGGCGCGGGCCGCCATCAGCGCCATCATGCCGCCGCGCGAATAGCCGAGCGCGAACACCCGCTGCGGATCGACCCACGGCAGCTGCTGGCCGATGCGCACGATGCCGAGCACGTCGCGCAGGTCGGACCCGCCCAGCTCGTCGCGGCCCTCGCTGCCGTCGTTGCCCCGGTACTGGGTGCCGATGACGACGTAGCCCGCGCGCACGAACCGGTCGAAGGCGAACTGCGTGTTCGGGCGCAGCTTGGAGTCGTCGCCGGTGCCGCCGCGGTGGAACACCAGCAGCGGCAGGCGGTCGCCGGGCCGTGCGCCGCTCGGCCACCAAAGATATCCGACGACGCGCAGCCCGTCGCTGAGATAGGTGATGCGCTCGCAGCTGACGCCAGGCGCGCCGCGCGCCGCATACTCCGCCGCATCGATGATCGAGGCCTCGGCCTCGGCCGGCGTGCGCATGGCGAGGCCTTGGGCCCGCGCCGCGGCGGCCTCCTGCCGGTAGTTGGCCATCTGGCGCGCGCGGTAGTCGGCGTAGTCGGGGTCGCGCGCCGGGCAGGCCTCGCGCGCGACGATGTCCGACGGGTACGGCGCGGCGGGCTGGGCCGGCGTCGTCGGCGCCGCGCACAGCGCCAGCAGCGCGGCGAGCGCGGCACGGAACGCGACGGGGGTCGCTGCGATCGGTCGCGATGGGTTCATGTCGGGGCGCTCCGTCCTTGCTCTGTGCGGTCTTCAGCGGCGGCGGATGCCGCGCACCGGCTCGGCCTGCAAAGGATCCTCGGGCCAGTAGTGGCGAGGATAACGGCCGCGCATGTCCTTGCGCACCTCCGCGTAGGCGTTGCGCCAGAAACTCGCGAGATCGGCCGTGACCTGCAGCGGCCGCTGCGCCGGCGACAGCAGCTTGAAGGTGACGGGCAGGCGCCCCTCGGCGAGGCGCGGCGTGGTCGCAAGACCGAACACCTCCTGCATGCGCATCGAGGCGCAGGGTGCGAGGTCGTCGAGATAGTCGATGCGGATCCGCGAGCCGGTCGGCACGGTGAGGTGCGTCGGCAACCACCCGTCGAGCCGACGCAGGCTCTCGGCGCCGAGCCGCAACCGCAGCGCGTCGGCGAGCGGCAGCTTGGCGAGGTGCGCACGGCGCGTGACGCCGTCCAGCCAGGGCGCGAGCCAATCCTCGAGCCCGGCCATGAGCGCATCGTCGGTTAAGCCCGGCCATTCCCCGGTGCCCGGCAAGCCGAGACGCCGCGCGATCTCGACCCGCGCGCAGAACGCGCGCGTCTCTTCGGTCCACGGCAAGGCGGTCGGGCCCATCTGCCGCAGCCCCTCGAGCATCGCCGCGAGCGCGGCGTCGGCCGGGACCCGCGGCAGCGGCTTCTCGTCGATGACCAGCGCATCTAGGCGCTCCACCTCGCGCGCCACCACCGCCTCGTCCCGCGCCGACCACTCCACCTCGACGGCGCGCCGCAAGCGCCCGCCCGCGACCTCCTCGAGCGTCGCGCGGTCGAGCGAGGCGGCGAGCAGGATGCGCGCCTCGCGGTCGCGGTCGTCGAGGTCGAGCGCGACGATGAACTCGCTGCGCGCCAGGCGGTCGGCGTGCGCGAACGCGGCGCCGCGGCCGTTGGCGAGCAGATAGCGCGGCGCGGTGCCGTCGCGCCGCCGGCCGATGCGGTCGGGGTAGGCGCAGGCGAGCAAGCCTGAGGCGCCGACCGGCGCCGCGGTCAGCCGCGCGGCATCCGGTGCCTGGCGCGCGAACAGGTCCGCGGAGCGGCGCAACCTCGACAGCGCAGCGCGGTCGAGGCCGGCGTCACCGCCGCGGCCGAACACGAGCTCCAGGCGCGTCGAGACATCCGCATCGCCCTCCTCGCCCGCGCGGCCGCTGCGACCGCGCAGCAGGTCGCGCTCGCCTAGCAGCGCCGCGAGGCGGGCGCCCATGGGGCTCTCGCCGCGACGCGCCGCCTCCACGAGCAGGTGCGCGAGCCGCGGATGGGCCGGCAGGCGCGCGAGCGCACGGCCGTGGGCGGTGATGCGGCGCGCGTCGTCGAGCGCCCCGAGGCGCTGCAGCAGGTCGCGGGCGCTCTCGAGCATCGGCGCCGGCGGCAGGTCGAGCCAGGGCAGCGCCGCAGCGTCCCCGGCGCCCCACTCCGCGAGGTCGAGCGCCAGCGGCGCGAGGTCGGCCTCGAGGATCTCGGGCGGCGTCTGCGCCGCGAGGCTGCGCTGCGCGCCCTCGCTCCAGAGCCGGTAGCAGACGCCCTCGGCGACGCGACCGGCGCGACCGGCGCGCTGCTCCGCGGCGGCGCGCGAGATGCGCCGCGTCTCGAGCCGGCTCATGCCGGTCACCGGATCGAAGACGGCGCGGCGAACGAGGCCGGAATCGACCACCGCGCGCACGCGGGGCAGCGTGAGGCTGGTCTCGGCGATGTTGGTGGCGAGGATGACGCGGCGCGGCGCGGCGGGATCCGGGTCGAGCGCGCGCGCCTGTTCCGCGGGCGACAGTTCGCCGTAGAGCGGGGTCACCACGACCTCGCCCGCTTCCGTCTGCAGGTCCGCGAGCATCGCGAGCGTGCGGCGGATCTCGCCCGCGCCCGGCAGGAAAGCGAGCACGTCGCCCTCGCACTCGCGCAGCGCGCGTCGCACGGTGAGCGCGAGCAGCCGTTCGGGGGGCTCGTCGCCGCCCGGCAGCGGCGGGCCCGCGCGTCCGACATACCGGACCGCGACCGGGAACATCCGTCCCGCCGCCGTCACCACCGGGACGGGCGCGCCGGTCGCGCGCGTGAGCAGCGCCGCCACCGCCGCGCCGTCCAGCGTCGCCGACATCACCACCACGCGCAGGTCGGTGCCGAGCGCGGCGCGCGCATCGAGGCACAGCGCGAGGCCGGTGTCGGCCTGCAGGCTGCGTTCGTGGAATTCGTCGAACAGCACCGCCGCCACGCCCTCGAGCGCGGGATCGGTCTGCAGCATGCGCGTCAGCACGCCCTCGGTGACCACCTCGATGCGCGTCCGCGGCCCGACCCGCGTGTCGAGGCGCATGCGATGACCCACCGTGGCGCCGACCGGCTCGCCGAGCGTGGCGGCCATGCGCTCGGCCACCGCGCGCGCCGCGAGCCGGCGCGGTTCGAGCATCAGCACCTTGCGGCCGCGCACCCAAGGCTCGTCGAGGAGCGCGAGCGGCACCACCGTGCTCTTGCCGGCGCCCGGCGGCGCCTCGAGCACCGCGGCCGGCCCCGCCGCCAACGCCGCCCGCAGCGTGGGCAAGGCCTCCGATATCGGCAGTTCCGGCAGCGTGATCTTGGGCGAAGGCA
>RFTM01000180.1 GCA_009923475.1 Gammaproteobacteria bacterium
GCAGCTCGAGGAGGTCGTGGTCTTCGCGCGCGGCGTCGTGCGCCAACAGCAGTCGGTCACCGTCGAGCAGATCGATTACCTGCCCGCCGGCACGAGCCCGCTCAAGGCCATCGAGAAGCTGCCCGGCGTGAACTTCCAGTCCTCCGACCCGTTCGGCGCCTACGAGTGGTCGACGCGCATCGTGGTGCGCGGCTTCAACCAGAACCAGATGGGCTTCACGCTCGACGGCGTGCCGCTCGGCGACATGTCCTACGGCAACCACAACGGCCTGCACATCAGCCGCGCGGTGCCGAGCGAGGGCGTCGCGCGCGTGTCGCTGTCGCAGGGCGCCGGCGCGCTCGGCACGGCCTCGACCAGCAACCTGGGCGGCACGCTCGAGTTCTCGTCGCTCGATGCCGCGGAGTCCTTCGGGGCGCGTGTCGACCTCACCGGCGGCAGCGACTCCACGCGCCGCGTCTTCGGCCGCGTCGACACGGGCGCGCTCGGCGGCATGGGCACGCGGGTCTCGCTGTCGGTCGTCGACGGCACCACCGACAAGTGGAAGGGCTCGGGCGAGCAGCAGCAGCGCATGTACAACGTGAAGGTCGTGCAGCCGGTCGGCGAGACCGGTCGCGTCACCGCGTACTACAACTACTCCGACCGCGCGGAGCGCGATTACCAGGACCTCTCGTTCGACATCATCAAGCGTCGCGGTTGGGACTGGGACAACTGGGCGCCCGACTGGCGTGCCGCCGTGACCGCGGCGCAGGCCTGCGCCGCTTCCGGGTTCGGCAACGGCGTCGTCTGCGACGACGCCTACTGGGACGCCTCCGGCATCCGACAGGACTCGCTCGGCTACCTCGGCCTCGACCTGCCGTCGGAGGACGGGCTGTCGTTCTCGGCCAAGGTCTACATGCACAAGAACGAGGGGCAGGGCCTCTGGGGCACGCCCTACGTGCCGACCCCGGGCGGCGCGCCGCTCAGCGTGCGCACCACCGAGTACGACATCGACCGCAAGGGCGCGCTCGCCAAGGTCGGCTATGTGGTGGGCGGCCACCGTCTGGAGGCCGGCCTCTGGACCGAGAACAACGACTTCAACCAGGCGCGCCGGTTCTATGCGGAGCCGAACGTCAACGCGCCGACGCAGTCGTTCACCTCGTTCCGCCGCAACCCGCTGCTGACGCAGTGGGAGTACGCGTTCAAGACCAAGACGCTGCAGTACCACCTGCAGGACGAGGTCTCGGTCGGCGACACCTTGAAGCTCGTGGTCGGCTTCAAGGGCATGAAGGTGGAGAACAGCGCCACGACGATCACCGGCACCAACAAGACCGGCACCATCGAGGCCAAGAAGGGCTTCCTGCCGCAACTGGGCTTCACGTGGGCGCCCTGGGAGGGCGGCGAGCTGTTCGGGCTCGCGGCACGCAACGCGCGCGCGTTCGTCAGCGCCAACACCGCGGGGCCCTTCAGCACCACGGCCGCCGGTTTCGCGGCGATCCGTGATGTGCTGAAGCCCGAGACCTCGGACACGGTCGAGCTCGGCTGGCGCTTCCGCGGTGAGTCGTTCGAGGGCGTGCTCGCGGCCTACCGCATCAAGTTCAAGGACCGCTTGCTGGCGATCCAGCAGGGTCCGGGCATCGTCGGCAACCCCTCGGTGCTCGCGAACGTCGGCGGCGTCAGCACCAACGGCTTCGAGGCGGCCGTCAATTGGCGCCCGGTGCAGCACGTCAACTGGTTCACCTCGTTCGCCTGGAACGATTCGACCTTCGACCAGGACTACACCACCAACGGCAACGTGGTGCTCGTCGGCGGCAAGACCGTCCCCGATGCGCCGGAGGTCATGGTGAAGTCGGAGCTCGCGTACGACGACGGCGCGTTCTTCGCCCGCGCCGATGCCAACTACACGGGCGGCCGCTACTATACGTTCCTGAACCAGGGCAGCGTGCCGAGCTACACGCTGTTCAACGCTTCGGCGGGCTACCGGTTCGCCGATGTCGCGATGTTCAAGGAGCTGACGGTGCAGGCCGCCGTGACCAACATCACCGACAAGACCTACATCTCGACCGTCGGCTCGAACGGGTTCGTCAACGCGGACCCGAACGGCACGGCGCAGACGCTGCTGCGCGGCGCCCCGCGGCAGCTGTTCCTCTCCGTGAAGGCGGCGTTCTGACCACCCGACGTCAAGTGCTGATCGCCTCGGCGGTCCTGCCCGTGCTCGGCACGGGCGGGGCCGCCGCGGCCCCTGCGGTGGTGGACGGCGTCCGCTCGCCCGACCTCTCCCGCCTGCCGCAGCGCATCGCTTTCGGCTCCTGCGCCGACCAGGCCAAGCCGCAGCCGATATGGGAGGCGGTGCTCGCCGCGGAGCCGGACCTCTTCATTTTCTTGGGCGACAACATCTACGGCGACACGCGCGACCCTGCGGTGCTCGAGGCCAAGTACGCGCAGCTCGCGGCGCAGCCGGGATTCCGGCGCCTGCGCGACCGGGTGCCGGTGCTCGCGGTCTGGGACGACCACGACTACGGCGAGAACGACGCCGGCGGCGACTACCCCATGAAGGAGGCGTCGCGCCGGATCTTCTGCGATTTCTGGGGCGTCGCCGCGGACTCGCCGCGGCGCAGCCGCGACGGCATCTACGATGCGGTGGAGTTCGCCGCCGGCGGGCGCCGCCTGCAGCTGCTGCTGCCCGACCTGCGCTTCAACCGCACGCCGCTGCGCAAGCTCGACCTCGGCGGCAAGCCCTACAAAGAATGGACCAAGGAGCTCGAGGCGGCGGGCCGCGAGGTCCCCGGTCCCTACGAGCGCGAGCCCGATGCGCGCGCCACCATGCTCGGCGAGACGCAGTGGCGTTGGCTGGAGACGCAGCTCGCGCGTCCGGCGGACCTGCGCATCCTGGCCTCCAGCCTGCAGGTGGTGGCGGATTTCCCGGGCTGGGAGGCCTGGATCAACTACGCCGAGGACCACCAGCGCCTGCTGCAGGCCATCCGCCGGGCGCGCGCGGACGGCCTCTTCTGCATCAGCGGCGACACGCACTACGCCGAGGTCTCCTGCCTGCGCACCAACGCGCCCTATCCGCTGTGGGACATCACCTCCAGCGGCCTGACCGAGGTCTGGCCGGTGCGGCCGCCGAACGCCCGGCGCAGCGGGGACATCCTCCGCGAGCAGAACTTCGGCCTGCTCCAGCTCGACTGGAGCGACCCCGCCGCCGTGCGCGTGACCGCGCAGGCGCGCGACGTCAAGGGCGCGGTGCGCCTCGAGCAACGGATCGATACGCGAGAGCTGCGGGTCGTCCGCTGACGCGCGCCTTCGCGCGTCGTGCGTGGCTCACGCGCGCCGGGCTCAGGCCTTGTCCCAACTCCTGCGCCCGCGCTGCGCGCGCATCCGGTGGCTGCCGACGAGCGTGGTGTCCCGTTCGCGGATGCTGCGCAGCAGGTGCCACTCGGCCGTGACGGCCTCCGGCGTGAGCTGCACGCTGGTGTAGCCGCGGTGGCGGGTGTCGCACCACGCGAGGCCCGGGTTGGCCGCGCGCAGCGCGGCGGCGACGTCGTCGGGCGCGGCGCGGCTCGCCTGCTGCTCGATGCCGGGCGAGGTGACCGAGTGCGCCGCGATCTCGACGCCGGCGGGGCGGCCGCCGGTCGCGAGGTCGTTCGCCCAGGCGTTGTGGCTGTCGCCCGAGAGCACGACGAGGTCGGCATCGGCGCGCTGCGCGTCGCCGAGCAGCCGCGCGCGCGCGGCGGGGAAGCCGCTCCAGGCGTCGAAGTCGTAGGGCATGCCGAGCTTGGCGGCGGCCACGCCCACGCGGGCGCCGCGCTTGAGGTAATCCGGCGCTTCGGGGCCGACCCACTCGACGGCGCGCTGCGGCATGATGGTGTCGTTCATGACCGTCTGCTGCGCGAGCACCTGCCAGCGCTTGCCCTCGCGGCGCGAGCGCGCGAACCCGGCGGCGAGCCAGGCCTCCTGCACCGGGCCCAGCATGGTGCGCGCGGGGTCGTTCAGCGGACCGTCGCGGAACTCGGTGAGCGCACGCTCGATGTCCTTGCGGCCCTTCAGCACGTCCTCCAGCTCGAGCAGCTTGCTGCGGCCGGAGATGCGGGTCTCAAGCTTGAAGAGCGTGGCGAGCGAGCCGATCTCGTAACTGCCCCACTCGACGCCGTCGATGCGAGGGTCGGAGACCGGCATCCAGTCGTGGTAGGCGCGCCGTGCGGCGGCCTTGCGCGCCGGCCAGTCGCCTTCCTTGTCGGGCTGGTGGTTCTCGGCGCCGTCGACCCAGGTGTCGTTGGCGAACTCGTGGTCGTCCCAGCCTGAGACCATCGGATAGGACTGGTGCAGGCGCTGCAGGTCGGGATCGAGGCGATAGCAGGCGTGGCGCAGGCGATAGTCGGCGAGCGAGAGCAGCTCATGGTCCGGCTGCAGCGCGCGGCCGGTCACGCCCTCGCCCGGGTCGGGATAGTTGCCGGTCTCGTACTCGTACAGGTAGTCGCCGACGTGCACCACGAGGTCGAGGTCGCTGCGCGCGCAGGCGTGGGCGTAGGCGTTGAACCAGCCGAAACCGAGGTTCGAGCACGTGAAGAGGCCGAT
>RFTM01000019.1 GCA_009923475.1 Gammaproteobacteria bacterium
AGGGCGCGATGGTCTGCTGCAAGGTCTCTTGCAGGGAAGGCGTCGCCGCCCGCGCGGAGCCCGCCACGGCGCAGAGCAAGGCGAGCGAGAGCAGCGGCGACAGCCCCTTCAGGGCGCGGCGGCGGGCGTCTGGAGACCGGATGGTCGCCGGGGGAGTGGAGGCTGGGGTCGGAATCGAACCGGCGTACACGGCTTTGCAGGCCGCTGCATGACCACTCTGCCACCCAGCCATGCCGGCGACCCCTGGAGGGTTGGCCGAGAGAGGCGTAGCCCCGGTGGTGGTCGCCACCGGGGCTATCCGAGAGATCTGGAGCGGGAAACGAGACTCGAACTCGCGACCCCGACCTTGGCAAGGTCGTGCTCTACCAACTGAGCTATTCCCGCCCGGGACAGAGGCCGGGATTCTAGTGGCCATGCGCCCCGACTTCAAGCCGGACGTCCCTTGAGGTCCGGCCAAGCGGCCCGGAGGTAGTCCCAGCCCGAGATCAGGGTGAACACGGCCGCGATGACGGTGAGCGCCACGCCGACCTTGTAGGTCGGCAGGAACCACACATCCCAACGGATGAGCATCATCGAAAGCCCGACGATCTGCAGGATGGTCTTGACCTTGCCGAGGGTCGAGACCGCGACCTTGCGCCGGTGGCCCATCTCGGCCATCCACTCGCGCAGCGCGGAGATGGCGATCTCGCGGCCGATGATCACCACCGCCGGCAGCACCACCACTAGGCGCGGGTCCTTGCTGACGAGCAGCACGAGCGCGACGCAGACGATCAGCTTGTCCGCCACCGGATCGAGGAAGGCCCCGAGCCGCGAGGTCTGGCCCATGCGGCGCGCGAAGTAGCCGTCGAGCGTGTCGGTGATCCCGGCCACCGCGAACAGCGCGCCGGCGGCGGGGTCGGACCAGTGGTACGGCAGGTAGAACAGCAGCACGACCAGCGGGATCGCGAAGATCCGCATCCAGGTCAGCAGGTTGGGGACGCTCCAGATCATGGGTCACTCGCCGGGGTGCAACGCATCATAAAGGTTTTGCGCGAGCGCGGGCCCGATACCGGGCGCCTGCTCGAGGTCCGAGCGGCCCGCCCGCAGCACGCCCTGCAGCCCGCCGAAGTGCTGCAACAAGGCGCGGCGCTTGGCCGGCCCAAGCCCCGGCACCGTCTCGAGCACCGATTCGTTGAACCGCCGCGCGCGGCGGCGGCGATGGCCGGTGATGGCGAAACGATGCGCCTCGTCCCGCAGCCGCTGCAGCAGCTTCAACGCCGGCGAATGCGCGCCGGGCACCATCGGCGGACCGTCGTCGCCATGGCGGTGCAACCGCTCCCGGCCCGCGCGCCGGTCCGGGCCCTTCGAGATGCCGAGCAGCGGCAGGTCCCCGAACCCGAGCGGCGCGAGGACCGCGGCGACGCCCGCGACCTGCGCCGGCCCGCCGTCGATCACCAGCAACTCGGGCGGCGGCACCTCGCCGTCGCGCACCCGTGTGTAACGGCGCTCGAGGGCCTGGCGCAGCGCCGCGTAATCGTCCCCCGGCGTGACGCCGGTGATGTTGAACCGGCGATATTCCTTCTTGAGCGGTCCTTCAGGGCCGAACACCACGCAGGACGCGACCGTCCCCTCGCCCTGCGTATGGCTGATGTCGAAGCACTCGAGCCGCGCCGGGGGCGTCGCACGGCCCAGCAGCGTCGCGAGGTCGGTGTAGAGCTCCTCCCATCCCTCGCGGCGCGCGGTCCGCATGCGCAAGGCGTTGGCGGCGTTCTCGCGCGTCATCTCGACCCACCGGGCGGCGAGCCCGCGTTGCGCGCGGCGTACGCGCACGGCGTGGCCCGCCTGCTGGCCGAGCGCTTCCGCCAGCGCGCCCGAGTCCTCGAGCGCGAGGTTGGTGTAGAGCTCTGGCGGCGGCGGCTGCGGCGCGTAGTACTGCATGATGAACGACGAGAGCACCGGCCCCGCCTCGTCCACCGCTTTCGGGAAGTGGTGCAGCGTACCCAAGCTGCGCCCGCCGCGTACCGGCATCACCGCCACCGCGTAGCCGCCCGGGTCGCCCGTGATGGCGAACACGTCGGCGTCGCGCTCGTCATCGGCGGCGACCACCTGCTGCGCCTGCAGTTCCTTGATGGCGGCGATCTGGTCGCGCAGCGCCGCGGCGCGCTCGAACTCGAGGCGCTGCGAAGCGTCCTCCATGCGCTCGGCGAGCCGGCGCTGCACCTCGTCGTTGCGCCCCTCCAGGACCTGCACCGCCGACTCGGCGTCGCGCGCGTAATCGGCCTCGCTGATGAGCCCGACGCAGGGCGCCGAGCAGCGCCCGATCTGGTGCTGCAGGCAAGGACGGCTGCGGTGCGCGAAATAGCCGTCGCGGCAGTTCCGCAACCGGAACACCTTCTGCAGATGGTGCAGCGTCTCCTGCACCGCGCCGGCGTTGGGATACGGGCCGAAGTACCGTCCCGGCAGGTTGCGCGCGCCGCGGTACACGGCGAGGCGCGGATACGGATGCCCGCCGGCGAGCCACAGGTACGGGAAGCTCTTGTCGTCGCGCAGCACCACGTTGTAGCGCGGGCGGTGTGCCTTGATGAGGTTGTGCTCGAGCAGCAGCGCCTCGGTCTCCGAGCGGGTGACCGTCACCTCCATCGAGGCGATCTGGGCCACCAAGGCCTGCACCTTGGGGATGACGTTGCCGGGGCTGAAATAGCTGCCCACCCGGTCGCGCAGGCTCTTGGCCTTGCCGACGTAGAGGACCGTGCCGTCCGCGCCGTGCATGCGGTAGACCCCCGGCCGTTTCGGCAGGCTCGCGACGAAGGCGCGCGCGTCGAAACCGGGCTGCGGCATGGTCAGGCCGCGAGCGCCTGCGCCCGCCCGAGCACCGCCCGGAACATCGGCGGTGTCAGGCGGCGCGTCTGCGTGTTGTAGCGGCTGCAGTGGTACGAATCGACGAGCCAGCGCTGCGCGCCATCCGGCGTCGACAACCGATGCTCGGCGGCATGGGCGAAACGCGCGCTGCCGCGCGGCAAGCCGAGCGCGTCGAGCACCGCATCGTGCGCGATCCGGCCGAGCGCCAAGATCACCCGCGGCGCGTGCGCCGCGATCTCGGCGGCGAGGAAGCCGTTGCAGGCGCGCGCCTCCGCGGGCGTCGGCTTGTTGGCGGGCGGCAGGCATTTGACGGCGTTGGTGATGCGCACACCGTCGAGACGAAGGTCATCGTCCTTGTGTTCAGAGACGGGGGAACTCGCGGCGCCGATCGCGTGCAGCGTCTCGTACAGCAGGATGCCGGCGTGGTCGCCGGTGAACGGCCGCCCGGTGCGGTTCGCGCCGTGCATCCCAGGCGCGAGCCCCACGATCAGCCAGCGCGGCAAGGGGTCGCCGAACGCCGGGACGGGCGCCGCATGGTACCCCGGATGCCGGCGGCCGGAGTCCTCGCGGAACTCCGCGAGCCGCGGGCAGCGTCGGCAAGACGGGTCGAAAAGCCCGATGGTCTTCCGGTCCATGCAAGACCCGCGTCCAGAGCCGCAAGGGCAGAGGACGCGGATTTTACACGAGCGCCCTCACCCCGCCGTGAACTGCTGCTCCTCGGTCGAGCCCTTCATCGCGGTCACCGACGACTGGCCCGCCGTCACGGTCTGGGTGACGTCGTCGAAGTAGCCCGCGCCCACCTCGCGCTGGTGCTTGGTCGCCGTGTATCCGTCCTTCTCGGAGCCGAACTCGGCCTGCTGCAGCGCGACATAGGCCGACATCTGCGATTCCTTGTAGCCCTTGGCGAGGGTGAACATCGAGTAGTTGAGGGCGTGGAACCCGGCGAGCGTGATGAACTGGAACTTGTAGCCCATCGCGCCGAGCTCGCGCTGGAACTTGGCGATGGTCGCGTCGTCGAGCTTCTTCTTCCAGTTGAACGACGGCGAACAGTTGTACGCCAGCAGCTTTCCGGGGAACTCGCGGTGGATGGCCTCGGCGAAGTGCTTCGCCTCCTCGAGGTCAGGCGTGCCGGTCTCGCACCACAGCAGGTCGGCGTAGGGCGCGTAGGCGAGCCCGCGCGCGATGGCCTGGGCGAGCCCGGCCTTGACGTAGAAGAAGCCCTCGCTGGTGCGCCCCTTGGACGCGTCGATGAACGGCCGGTCGCGCTCGTCGACGTCCGCGGTGAGCAGGTTCGCGCTCTCGGCGTCGGTGCGCGCGACCAGCACCGTCGGCACGTCGCAGACATCGGCTGCGAGCCGCGCCGCGACCAGCTTGTTGACGGCCTCCTGGGTCGGCACCAGCACCTTGCCGCCCATGTGGCCGCACTTCTTTGCCGAGGACAGCTGGTCCTCGAAGTGCACGCCTGCAGCGCCCGCCTCGATCATCCCCTTCATGAGCTCGAAGGCGTTGAGCACGCCGCCGAAGCCGGCCTCGGCGTCGGCGACGATGGGCTGCAGCCAGTCGATGGAATCATCGCCCTCCGCGTGATGCAGCTGGTCGGCCCGCAGCAGCGTGGAGTTGATGCGCCGCACCACCTGCGGCACCGAGTTCGCCGGGTACAGCGACTGGTCGGGGTACATCTCGCCGGCGAGGTTGGCATCGCCCGCGACCTGCCAGCCCGAGAGGTAGATCGCCTTGAGCCCGGCGCGGACCTGCTGCATCGCCTGGTTGCCGGTCAGCGCGCCGAGCGCGTTGACGAACGGCATCGTGGCCATGTGGCGCCAGAGTTTTTCGGCGCCGAGCCGCGCCAGGGAATGCTCGACGTGGACCGTGCCACGCAGGCGCACCACGTCGGCTGCGGAATATCCGCGTCGCACGCCTTTCCATCGGGGGCTGTCGTTCCAGTCGCGGGCCAGTCGTTCGGCGTTGCGCAGCGTCATGGCGGCACTCCTTTGCGGGTCTCGGGTCGGGGGAAGTCCGGGTCGCGCGTCACGCGAGTTCGCGGTATGCGGCGACCGTCAGGAAGGTCTCGAAGCGGTCGGCAGTGGTGATGGCGTCGAGCAGCTCTCCGGCGCGCGCGAAGTTGCCGGCCGCGTAGGCCGCATCACCGAGCTGCGACCGGAGGCGGGCCTGCTCCTCGGCGAGGCTGCCGCGGAACAGTTCCGCGGTGACCTTGCGTCCGTCATCGAGGACGCCGCGCGGGTCGCGGATCCACTGCCAGACCTGCGCACGGGAGATCTCCGCCGTGGCGGCGTCCTCCATCAGGTTGTTGATGGGCACGCAGCCGTTGCCCGAGAGCCAGGCCGCCATGTACTGCAGGGCGACGCTCACGTTGTTGCGCAGCCCCGCCTCGGTGATCGTCCCGTCCGGCACCTGCAACAGGTCGGCGGCGCCCGCCGTCACGTCGTCGCGCAGACGGTGCAGCTGGTTGGCGGTGGGCATCAGGCGGTCGAAGACCTCCATAGCCACCGGCACCAAGGCGGGATGCGCGACCCAGGTGCCGTCGTGGCCGTCGCCCGCCTCGCGCTCCTTGTCGGCGCGCACCTTGGCGATGGCGGCATCGTTCGCGACCGGATCGTTCTTGATCGGTATCTGCGCGGCCATGCCGCCCATCGCGAATGCGCCGCGCCGGTGGCAGGTCTTGATGCAGAGCAGCGAGTACGAGCGCAGGAAATGCGTCGTCATGGTCACCTGCCCGCGGTCCGGCAGCAGGAACCCCGGTCGGCGGGCGAACTTCTTGATGAAGCTGAAGATGTAGTCCCAGCGTCCGCAGTTGAGGCCCACGATGTGGTCGCGCAACTCGAAGAGGATCTCGTCCATCTCGAAGGCGGCGAGGATGGTCTCGATGAGCACCGTGCAACGGATGGCGCCGTGCGCGAGCCCGAGCCGGCGCTCGGCGAAGTCGAAGACCTCGGCCCACAGCCGCGCCTCGCGGTGGCCCTCGAGCTTGGGCAGGTAGAAGTACGGTCCCGTGCCGCGCGCCGCGAGCTCGGCATGGTTGTGGAAGAGGTACAGGCCGAAATCGACCAGGGCGCCGGGGACGGGCATCCCGTCGGCCGCGACCAGGTGGCGCTCCTCGAGGTGCCAGCCGCGCGGCCGCACGAAGAGCACCGCGGGGTCCGGCTTCAGCCGGTAGGCCTTGCCCTCAGGCGTCGTGAAGTCGATCTGCCGGCGCACGGCGTCGCGAAGGTTCGCCTGGCCGGCGATGACGTTGTCCCAGGCGGGCGACAGCGAATCCTCGCAGTCGGCCATGAAGACCTTGGCGCCCGAGTTGAGGGCGTTGACGATCATCTTGCGGTCGGTCGGACCGGTGATCTCGACGCGGCGGTCCTGCAGGTCCGCGGGTATCGGCGCCACCCGCCAGTCGCCCGCACGCACCGCGGCCGTCTCCGGCAGGAAGCCGGGCAACTCGCCGACGTCGATGCGCGCCTGGCGCATCTCGCGCGCCCGCAGCAGCTCGCGGACCCGCGGCGCGGAACGCTCGACGAGCTCGCCGAGGAAGGCGAGCGAGGCCTCGGTGAGGATGCCCTCGCCGGCGGGACGCGGGGGCAGGCCGGATACGGTGCGGAGCGCGGACATGCTTGAATTCTATCGACCACACGATAAAATTTTCACATCCGAAATTTCACAGTGTGAATTTCACATGGGACAATTGCTGCGCCAAGGCCACTTCCTCGGCTCCCGGCTGCGCAACCTGCGCAAGCGCAACGGCCTGACGCTCGACGAGCTGTCGACGCGCTGCGTGCAGCTCGATCCGCGCCATGCACCTTCCGTGTCCTACCTGAGCATGGTCGAGACCGGCAAGCGCGTGCCCTCCCCCGCCATGCTCGGCGTGCTGGCGACCGTGTTCGGCAAGGAGCCCGGCTGGTTCCTCGACCGTCAGTCCGTCGCGGCGCCCGCCGCCGAAGCCGAGGCCGCGGCGGCGTTCCCGTCTTCGGGCCGCGCGGTGGCCATGCCGCTCGAGCCCGCGTTCCTCTTCTCGCGCGAGCTGTTGCAGGTCGCGCTGCCCGAACTGCTGGCCCAGACCGGCACCAGCGGCACGCAGTTCGCGCGCCTGCTGGTGCGCACCTGGCAGGAGACGCGCCGCAACGAGTTCCCGGACATCGAACGCGCGGCAGAGTCCGTCGGCCGCCGCCGGATGCCGCTGTCGCTCGACGATGTGCTCGGCATCGTCCGCGACACCGGCCTGACGGTGCGCTGGACCGAGGACGAGCGCGGCGGCCGCGCCGACCGGCTGCTGCGCGCGCGCTATGAGGCGCCGGGCACCATCGTGATCAACCGGCGCCTGAAGGCGCAGGAATCGCGGCTCAAATACACGCTCGCGTTCTTCCTCGGCCACCGCATCCTGCACAACGGCGACGGCGTGGTCCCGCCGCACAGCGCGGCCGGCGCGGGCCTCGAGGACACCGCGGCGCAGGGCGCGCCGGCGGCCATGTCGGCGCGGGACGTGCTGATGGCCTGGCGCGACTTCGAGTGCAGCGCGTTCGCCGGCGCCCTGCTTTGCCCCAAGCAGCCGTTCAGGCGTTTCCTGGTCCGCGAGCGGCACGAACTCGCCGCCGGTGGGCGGCTCGGCGTCACCACCGCGGTGATGATGCGCCGCATGACCGCCGTCTCGCCGTACCGCCACTGGCATTTCTTCGACGGTTACGAGCCGGGCTACCTGCGCGCCGTCTATCGGGGCAACGGCATCCCCTTGCCCTGGGGCAACATGAGCCTGGTGCCCGACCCCTGCCCCAAGTGGGCGGTGTTCCGGCTGTTGCGCGACCACGCGCCCGACGCCGAGTCGATGCCGCCCGTGTCGCAGGTCTCGGTGATGCACGATGGCACCGCGCCGCGGCTCTTCTGCTGCCATTCGCTGCGGACCCGTGACGCGGCCGGCGCATCGCATGTGCTGTCGGTGGGAATCGACCTCGCTCCGGCCTTCGCCGCGCAGGGGATCGACGCACCGGGCTTGGTGGCCGGCATCGACGACGCCTGCCGTCGGGGCGGCGGTACGGCTGCCCTGCCGCCCGAGGCCGCAGAGGCCATCCGCACGGTGGGCCATGTGCTGAACATCGCCTGGGTGACGCGGGCGGCGGACTCGATGGCGAGCCAGATCTGCCCGCGCAGCAGCGCCTGCCCCCGTCGCGACCCCTGCCCGGGCGTCGCCTCGCGGAGCCCCGGCGCCGCCCTTTAGCGCGGCCGGCGCGCGCGCCGCGGCTTGCCGGCCCGCTCCGCGACCAACAACGAGAGCTCGAGCGCCTGCTCGTAATTGAGGCGCGGATCGACCGTCGACTTGTAGGCGCGCTGCAGGTCGGCGTCGGTGAGGCCGCGGGCCCCGCCGGTGCATTCGGTGACATCCTCTCCAGTGAGCTCGACGTGCACGCCGCCGAGCTGCGACCCCATCGCCTCGTGCACCTGGAAGGAGAGCTCGAGCTCGCGCAGGATGTTCTCGAAGCGCCGGGTCTTGTAGCCGCCCGAGCTGTTCTCGGTGTTGCCGTGCATGGGATCGCAGATCCAGAGGACAGAGTGTCCCGTGGCGCGCACCGCCTCGATGGCGCGCGGCAGCGCGGCCTCGAGGTCTTTGGCGCCGAAACGATGGATCAGCGCGAGCCGGCCCGGCGTGTTGTCCGGGTTCAGCGTGGTGACGAGCCGCTGCAGCCAGTCGGCGTCCATCGCGGCGCCGACCTTGACGCCGATCGGGTTGGCGATGCCGCGGCAGTACTCGACGTGCGCGCCGCCGATCTCGGCGGTGCGCATGCCGATCCAGGGCATGTGCGTCGAGAGGTTGTACCAACGGCCCTGCCGCGGGATATGCCGGGTCTGCGCCTGCTCGTAATGCAGGACCAGCGCCTCGTGGCTCGTGTAGAAGTCGGTCCGCAGCGACTGGTGGACCTCTTTCGCGCTGATGGTCTCGAAGAACTCGAGGCCGTCCGCGACCGAGGCGACGATGCGCTCGTACTGGGACTTGAAGGGCGAATGCCCGACGAACCCGAGGTCCCAGTACTCCGGGTGGTGCAGGTCGGCGAACCCGCCGTCGATCAGCGCCCGCACGAAGTTGATCGTGAGCGCGGCGCGTTCGTAGCCCCGCAGCAGCAATGAAGGGTCCGGCTCGCGCGCCGCCGCCGTGAACTCGGGACGGTTCACGATGTCGCCGCGGTAGGACGGCAGCGTGACGCCGTCGCGGGTCTCGGTGTCGGCCGAGCGCGGCTTGGCGTACTGCCCCGCCATGCGGCCGACGCGGATGACGGGCTTCTTGAGCCCGTGCACCAGCACGAGGCTCATCTGCAGCAGGATCTTCAGGCGCTGTGCGATACGTCCCGACTCGCAGTCGTCGAAGCTCTCGGCGCAATCGCCGCCCTGCAGCAGGAAGCGCTCGCCGCGCTGCGCGGCGGCCAACTCCTCGCGCAGGCGCTCGACCTCCCAGGACACGACGATGGGCGGCAGGCGCGACAACTGGTCGACGGCGGCATCCAAAGCCGCGCGGTCCCGGTAGGCCGGTTGTTGGCGCGCCGGACGCGACTGCCAGGAGTCGGGGGTCCAGTCCTTGAGAGGCTCTGTCTGTGCGTTCACGCCCGGCATTCTAGCCGTCTGTCTTGGCACGCGCCCACAAGGCTTCCCAGGCGTCCAGATCCAGCGCATCGAGGGCCTTGCCCTGCTCGCGGGCCAGGACTTCCATGCGCGCGAAACGGCACTCGAACTTCGCGTTGCTCGAGCGCAGGGCGGCCTCGGGGTCGAGGCCGAGATGCCGCGCCCAGTTGGCGACGGCGAACAGCACGTCGCCGAGCTCGTCCTCCTGGCGCGCCCGGCTTTCGCCGTCCCGCAGCGTCGCCTCGAACTCGCCGATCTCCTCGTCGAGCTTGGCGCGCACGCCGCTCACGTCCGGCCAATCGAACCCCACACGCGCCGCACGCTTGCCGAGCTTGGCCGCTCGCGTCAGCGCGGGCAGCGCGCGTGCGACGCCGTCCAGGGTCCCCTGCTGGCCGGCCGCCGCCCGTTCGGCGGCCTTGAAGCCCTCCCAGGCGACGGTCTGCTGCGCCACGCCCAGCGCGTCCGGCACGGCGAACACATGCGGGTGACGGCGCTCGAGCTTGTCGGCGATGGCGGTGGCGACGGCATCGAAATCGAAGCTGCCCTGCTCTTCGGCGATGCGCGCCAGGAAAACCACCTGGAACAGCACGTCACCGAGCTCGTCGCGCACCGCTGCGGGATCGCCGCCGGCCACGGCGTCGGCGAGTTCGTGGGCCTCCTCGAGCGTGTGCGGCACGATGCTCTGCATGGTCTGCGCGCGGTCCCATTCGCAGCCGCCGTGCGGGTCGCGCAGGCGCCGCATCACCTCGAGCAAGCGCGCGATCGCCGTCGCCGGGGCGCTCATGCGGCGAGTTCCTCGCCGCGCAACAGGCGGTAGAGCGTGAAGAGCATCCCGGCGGTGGCGCCCCAGATGTTGCGGTCGCCGAACGGCATGTCGACGAACTCCACGGCCTCGCCCGCGTATTCGCGCACCCGCGGCACGTGGTTCGCGGGGTCCAACAGGTGGCGCAGCGGCACCTCGAAGGCCTCGTCGACCTCGGTCGGATCGAGGCGCAGCTCGTAACCGGGCGTCACGAAGGACACGACCGGTGTCACGCGATATCCGGAGACGGGGATCAGGTGATCGGGCAGGAATCCGGCGACCGAAACCCAAGAGCGGGCGAGGCCGATCTCCTCCTCGGTCTCGCGCAATGCGGCAGACACCGCGTCCGGATCGCCCGGCTCGAGCCTGCCGCCGTGGAAGCTGATCTGGCCGGGGTGGTGGGGCAGGCTGCTCGACCGTTGGGTCAGCAAGACGCTGAGGCCGTCCGGCCGCTCGACGATGGGCACGAGCACCGCAGCGGGCACCGGGGGACGGGCGAACAATTCGCCCATGGGACGGCCCTCACCGCCCGAGATCCGCCGTCGCCGCCAGTCCCGCATCGGCTCGGCGCTGGGTGCCGGCTTCACCCGCCGCGCGATCAGGTCGCGCAGGGCATCGGGAGCGAGGGCAGCGGGCAGTGTGGGCGACAAATCGGTGACTTCCGGGTTCTGGCCGGGCGCGGGACGCGCCTGCGTTACAATCGCCATTTTAGCACCGCCGCGGCACGGACCCTCGATGCACCTCGACCCCCTCCTCGCCCTCTCGCCGGTCGACGGGCGCTACGCGCGCAGCACAGCGCCGCTGCGCGCGCACCTGTCGGAGTCGGCACTGATCCGCCAACGGATCCGCATCGAGGCCGCATGGTTGCTCGCGCTCGCGCATGCCCGTCCGCCAGGCGTTCCCGCCGCGGCGACGCTCTCCGCCGCCGTGCTCGCCGCCGCGCAGGCGTTGCTCGATGCACCCCCGGCGGACGCCGCGCCCGCCGTCAAGGCGATCGAGCAGCGCACCAACCACGACGTCAAGGCGGTCGAATACTTCGTCCGCGATCATCTGGCCGCGGCGGGCGCCTCGCCCGCCGAGCTCGAACTCGTGCACTTCGGCTGCACCTCCGAGGACATCAACAACCTCGCTTGGGCGCTGATGCTCACCGGCGCCCGCGACGAGATGTGCGGCACGCTGGCCGCGCTCGCAGCGCAGCTCGGGGGGCTCGCCCGCGAACACGCCTCGCTCGGCATGCTCTCGCGCACCCACGGCCAGACCGCGAGCCCGACCACGCTCGGCAAGGAGTTCGCCAACGTGGCCGCAAGGCTTGAGCGCGCCGTCCGCCGCTGGCGGCAGGTCGAGGCGCTCGGCAAGTGGAACGGCGCGGTGGGCAACTTCAACGCCCACACCGCCGCCGCGCCGCAGGCGGACTGGCCGGCGATCTCGCGCGGGTTCGTCGCCTCCCTCGGGCTCGCGCACAATCCGCTCACCACGCCAAGCTGCCCATCTCACGGTGGCAGCGAGACCTCACCGACTCCACGGTGCTGCGCAACTTCGGCGTCGCGCTCGGACACTCGCTGGTCGCGCTGCGCGCGCTCGAGCGCGGGATCGGCAAGATCGCGCCCGACCCGCTGCGCATCGCGGCCGACCTCGACGAAGCCTGGGAAGTGCTCGGCGAGGCGGTGCAGACGGTGCTGCGCGCCGCCGGCGTCCCGGACGGCTACGAACTGCTGAAGGACTTCACCCGCGGCCGCCGCATCGACGCCGCGCTGTACCGCGAGTTCGTCGCGGGCTTGCCGCTGCCCGCATCCGAGCGGGCGAGGCTCGCGGCGCTGCGCCCGGCGGACTACCTCGGCCTCGCCGCCGAGCTCGCCGCGACGCGCTGAGCCGCCGCCGTCGGCGGCAGGCCTGGACGCATGAAGGTCATCGTCGGAGTCTCGGGCGGCGTCGATTCG
>RFTM01000181.1 GCA_009923475.1 Gammaproteobacteria bacterium
CGCCGCCTCCGACGGCATCCAGGTCGTCGACACCCATTACGTGAAGCCGCTGTTCGACGCGGCGCACCTCGTCGTGCAGGACGGCCGGGCGGCCTTCGTCGATTGCGGCACCGCGCACGCCGTGCCGCGCCTGCTCGCCGCGCTCGAGGCGCAGGGCTTGGGCGCCGATGCGGTCGACTGGCTGCTGCTCACCCACGTGCACCTCGACCACGCCGGCGGCGCGGGCCAGCTGCTGCAGGCGTTGCCGCGCGCGCGCGTCGCGGTGCATCCGCGCGGCGCGCCGCACCTCGTCGATCCGCGCAAGCTCATCGACGCCTCGATCGCCGTGTACGGCGAGGAGGCCTACCGGCGGCTGTACGGCGAGCTGCTGCCGATCGACGCGTCGCGCGTCGAGGCGACCGCCGACGGCGCGCGCCTCGCGCTCGGCAGCCGCGTCATCGAGGTGCTGCACACGCCGGGGCACGCGCTGCATCACCAGGCCTTCCTCGACCACGCCGCGCAGGCGGTCTTCACCGGCGACACCTTCGGCCTCGCCTACGGCGCGCTCGCGGTCGACGGCCGTCCGTTCGCGGTGCCCACCACGAGCCCGACGCAGTTCGACCCGGAGCAGCTGCTGGCCTCGATCGCGCGGGTCGCGGCCTGCGGCGCGCGCACCGCCTGCCTCACGCACTACGGCCGCATCGGCGAACTGCCGCGCGTCGCCCTCGACCTCGCGCGCATGGTGCGCCGCTTCACCGACGCCGCGCTCGCCCACGCCGCGCGCCCCGCCGCCGAGGCGCGCGCCGCGATCCGCGACGACCTGCGCGCCATCGTCCTCGAAGAATGGCGCCGGCTCGGCGCCACCGGCCCCGAGGCGCTGCTCGACGAGTGGGCCGGGCTCGACTTCGACCTCAACGCCGACGGCCTGATGGCCTGGCTCGCGCGCCGCGCGCGCTGACACGGAGCGCCGACATGCCCAAGACCTTCAAGGGATTCCGCATCCACGAGATCGACGGGCGCATCGTCGCGCGCTTCGACGAGCTGACGCTCGACGACCTCGCGCCCGGCGAAGTGGTGGTGCGCGTGCTGTTCTCCGACATCAACTACAAGGACGCGCTGGCCGCGACCGGTGCCGGGCGCATCCTGCGGCGGTATCCGCTGGTGGGCGGCATCGACCTCGCGGGCGTGGTCGAGTCCTCCTCCGACCCGCGCTGCAAGCCGGGCGACCCCGTGCTCGTGACGGGCTGCGGCCTCTCGGAGGTGCACGATGGCGGCTACGCCGAGTACGCGCGCCTCAAGGGCGAGTGGGTGATCCCGATGCCGCCCGGGCTCGGCGCCTTCGAGGCGATGTCGCTCGGCACCGCGGGCTTCACCGCGGCGCTCGCCATCCACCGCATGGAGCACAACGGACAGGCGCCGTCGCGCGGCCCGGTGGTGGTGACCGGCGCGACCGGCGGCGTCGGCAGCATCGCCATCGACATGCTCGCGGGGCGCGGCTACGAGGTCGTCGCCGTGACCGGCAAGGCGGAGTCGGCCGATTACCTCAGGTCGCTCGGCGCCTCGCAGGTGCTGCTGCGCGGCGAGATCGACCTCGGCAAGCGGCCGCTGGAGTCGGTGCGTTGGGCGGGCGCCATCGACAACGTCGGCGGCGAGACGCTCACCTGGCTCACGCGCACCGTCGACAACTGGGGCAACATCGCGAGCATCGGCCTCACCGGCGGCGCTGACCTGCGCACCACCGTGATGCCGTTCATCATCCGCGGCGTGAACCTGCTCGGCATCAACTCCGCCGCGACGCTGCGCGATACGCGGCTCGTGGTCTGGGACCGCATCGCGACCGATCTCAAGCCGCGCCACCTCGACCGCATCGCGACCCGCACCATCGCGTTCGCCGACCTGCCGCAGGCCTTCGACGCGTACATCAAGGGCAGAGTCACCGGCCGCACCGTCGTCAGGATCGGCGCCGGGGCCTGACCGCCCGCGCATGGACGCAGCACGCGTGGACGAGCCGCGGCGGATCATCGAGGGCGCGGCGCGGCTCGGCGTCGCGCTCGACGCAGCGCAGGCGGCGCAGCTGTCGCGGTTGCTGGACGAGCTCGCGCGCTGGAACAAGACCTACAACCTCACCGCCGTCACCGCGCGCCACGAGATGCTGACGCATCACCTGCTCGACAGCCTGTCGGTGGCGCCGCAGCTGCACGGCGAGCGCGTCGTCGACGTCGGCACCGGCGCCGGCTTCCCCGGCCTGCCGCTCGCGGTCGCGCAACCGCAGCGGCGCTTCACGCTGCTCGACTCCAACGGCAAGAAGGTGCGTTTCGTGGCGCATGCGGCGCGCACGCTCGGGCTCGCCAACGTCGAGGCGCTGCAGGCGCGCGCCGGCGAGTGGACGCCGCCGCAGGCCTACGACACGGTGGTGGCGCGCGCGTTCGCGCCGTTGCCGGAGCTGGTCGCCCAGGTCGCCGCGCTCTGCGGGCCAGACACCCGCGTGCTCGCCATGAAGGGCCGGCGCGATCCGGCGGAGCGGGCCGGGCTGCCCGCCGGTTGGCGCATCGAGGCGGACCTCGACCTCGAGGTGCCGGGCCTCGGCGCCGAGCGGCACCTGCTGGTGCTGCGGCCGCCCGGCGCCGCGCCGGATGCCGCCGCGAAGCGGTAGACTGCGTCCATGACCCGCGTGATCGCCGTCGCCAACCAGAAGGGGGGCGTGGGCAAGACCACCACCGCCGTGAACCTCGCCGCCTCGCTCGCGGTGACGCGTCGCCGCGTGCTGCTCATCGACCTCGATCCGCAGGGCAACGCCACCATGGGCTGCGGCGTCGAGAAGACCTCGCTGGTGCGCACCGTCGGCGACGTGCTGGTCGGCGATTGCAGGTTCAGCGAGGCGCGGCTCGACCTGCAGGAGCCGCCGATGGCCCTGCTGCCCGCGAACCAGGACCTGGTCGCCGCCGAGGTGCAGCTGCTCTCGATGCCGGCGGGCCGCGAGTCGCGGCTGCGCGAGGCCTTGGCGCCGGTGCGCAACGGCTACGACGTCATCCTCATCGACTGCCCGCCGTCGCTCAACCTGCTGACCGTCAACGCGCTGGTCGCCGCCGACGGCGTGCTGGTGCCCATGCAGTGCGAGTACTACGCGCTCGAGGGCCTGACCGCCCTGATGTCCACCATTGAACAGATCCGCGCCGCCGCCAACCCCGCGCTCGAGATCGAGGGCGTGCTGCGCACCATGTACGACCCGCGGAACAACCTCACCAACGAGGTCAGCGACCAGTTGACCGCGCACTTCGGCGACAAGGTGTTCCGCACGGTCGTGCCGCGCAACGTGCGGCTCGCCGAGGCGCCGTCCTTCGGCAAGCCGGCCCTGCTGCACGACAAGGAATCGCGCGGCGCGCTCGCCTACCTCGCGCTCGCCGGCGAGATGATCCGCCGCGGCGAGGCGCCGCAGGACTCCGCCGCCACGTCGGCGTGATCATGGGGGCGATGCCGGGCCTGCGACGCGCTTGCCTGCTCCTGCTGGGCCTTTGCTGCGCCGCCGCCCCGGCGCCGGGCGCGGATGTCGCTGCCGATCCGCTCTCCTCGGCGATGGCGGAATTCACGCGGGCCATCGACGAGGCGCGCCTCTCGGTGGAGCGCCATCCGTACTACGGCGATGACGCCGAGCGCGCGGCGGGATCCTCCTATCTGGTCTCCATGCTGCTGCGGCGCATCGAGACGCAGCTGATGCAGGATCCGGATTTCCCCTGGTTCAGCTCCGTCGACTACCGGGTCCGCGAGGGCGGCGACAACCCGGACCAGCACTACCAGAGCGCGCCGATGCGCGGCGGCGCCGCGTACCGCATCTGGGGCCGGCGCGGGACGGTGCGCAGGCTCGACCTGCAGGTCTACGCCGGCCAGCCCTACATGCCGGGCGGCGGTCGCGTGGTCTCGGTGCTCAACTCGGAAGGGTTGCGCGTCGCCGCCGACGGCAGCTTCGAGGTGCTCATCAGCCTCGAGCCGCAGCCCGGCAACTGGTTGGCCACAACGCCCGATGCCACCTCGGTGCTGGTGCGACAGACCTTCAGCGACTGGTCCAAGGAGACGCCCGCCGAGGTGCACATCGACCGCGTCGGCTACGAGGGCGCGCCGCGCCCGCGCGTCACGCCCGAGGAACAGGCCGCCCGCCTGCGCCGCGCCGCCGCCGCGCTCAAGGCCACGGTCGCGAATTGGCCGGAGTTCGTGCGCCGCAGCTACGTCGACCGCGGCCCCGCCAACACGCTCACCGCGCCGGCGGGCACGGTCGCGCAGGGCGGACTGCCCGGGCGTTGGTACAGCAGCGCTTGGTGGCAGCTGGAGGACGATGAGGCGCTGGTCCTCACCGCCTGGCCGATGCCCGGCGATTACCAGGGCATACAGCTCACCGACCTCTGGTTCTCTTCGCTCGAGTACGGCAACCGGCAGACGAGCCTCAACGGCGACCAGTCCTGGCGCAGCGAGGACGGCGCGTACCACATCGTCATCTCGGCCCGCGACCCCGGCGTGCAGAACTGGCTCGACACGACGGGCCTGCGGCGGGGGGTGATCCTGA
>RFTM01000182.1 GCA_009923475.1 Gammaproteobacteria bacterium
CCGGGACGGAGGGCGGACTCAACGGGTGTCGGCACGGAGGCGCTCGATGATGGACGTGGTGGATTGCCCCGCGGTGAGCGGGATGATGACGACACGACCGCCGCGCGCCCGTACCACTTCGGCGCCGACGACCGACTCCGGCGTGTAATCGCCGCCCTTGACGATGACATCGGGTTGCAGGGCCTCGACGAGCGCGCGGGGCGTGTCCTCATCGAAGACGACGACCGCGTCCACGGCCTCGAGCGCGGCGAGCACATAGGCGCGCTCCGCCTGCGAGCGCACGGGCCGCTCCGGGCCCTTGCCGAGCCGACGGACGGAGGCGTCGCTGTTGAGGCCGACCACGAGATGCGCACCCTCAGACCGGGCGCCGCAGAGCACATCCACGTGGCCGGGGTGCAGGAGGTCGAACACGCCATTGGTGAAGACCACCGCCCCGGCGCACGTGGCACGCCACGCGGCCGCCTCCGCGCTGCCCGACGACGAACTGGCGGCGGCCGCCATCGTGCTCGAGGACAAGCCGGGCGGCGTCACCGTCTGGCGGCGGCAGTAGCGCGGCGTTTGCGCGGCGCCGCGGGTTCCTGAAGGAGCGTACGGACCCGCGGTACCTTCGGGTCGTACCAATCTTCGATTTCGAGGCCGCGCACGCGGCCGAACTCGCGGGTGTTCCGGGTGACCAGCACGGAGCGCGTGACGAGCGCGGTCGCGGCGATCAGCGTGTCGTTGGGCCCCAGCGGCGTCCCGGCGCGCTCAAGATCGGCGCGCAGCGTCGCGGCCGCCTCGGCACAGGCCTCATCGAAGGCGACGGTGCGCAGCGCGGCGAGCAAGATCTCGGCGGTTTGCAGCAGGGCGCGAGCGGACGGTTTTTTGCTGTCCAGCCTCTTCAAGCCGTATCGCAGCTCGTAGACCACGACGGCCGGGACAGCCACTTGGTCGCGTTTCAGGGCGAGCATGCGCGCGCCGACGCCGCCCTCTCCCCGCAGCATGTAGGACAGGGTGTTGGTGTCGAGCAGGTGCATCAGTCGTCGAGCGCGACGCGCGGGATATCCACGCCCTTGGGCTCCCCGAGCTCTTCGCGCAGCGGGAAATCGGGCGCGCTGCCGACGAGCCGGCGGATCTCGGGTGGCCAGTCGGTGGAGGAGCGGATCAGTTCGCCGAGCCAGCGGCTGTAGGACAGCCCTGCCGCCGCCGCCGAGGCGCGGGCGAGGGCGTCCGTTTCATCGTCGAGGTAGAGGGTGACTTGAGGCATGAAGCAAGTATATGTCCACATATACTTGCGAGGCAATTTGAGGTGGTGTCGAGGTCAGCTCGCCCGGTCCGGCGAAATGACCTCGACGGTCGGGAAGTAACTTCGATACCGCTGGCCATCGCGGGTAAGCACCGGCACGCCCGCCACAGCGGCATGGGCGCCCACCATGAAGTCCGCCAGGATCGATTGCTTGATGCCGCCTTGGCGTCTGTACTGCAAAAAAGCCTTGCCCGCCAGGAACAGCGCCGGGCGGGGGATCTCCAGCACGCGCAGGCCCAGGGCGTCCATGGCCTTGTCCAGGTTGTCCATGGAGTTGAATGCGATGGAGACCTCGGCGTAGACGATGCCGTTGATGGCCAGTGGGTGCACCAACGAGCGGGCACGCATCTGCTCCCGCGACCACCGGGCCCAGGTCGGGTCGTCGCATACGACATCGAGGATCACATTGGAGTCGACCAACAGCATGTGGGTCCCCGGAGCCGAGTCGGAAACGCCGATCACCCGCGCAGCAGCGCCATGAGTTCGTCGGTACGCCATGGGATATCGGCGGTGCCGGTGGCGCGATCGAACCGGTCCGGCCTCGCTGTCTTGGCGGGGCCGGCCTTGCGGATGATCACTTGCCCGTCGTCGGTGACGGCGAACTCGACCCGGCTTCCGGGCTTGAGGCCGACGGCGTCCCGGACATGCTTCGGGATGGTGACCTGGCCCTTAATGGTGAGCGTTGTGGACATGGGCGCCCCGTGAGTATTACCAAAAGTATGATAGTAATACCTGTAGCAGGGAAGTCTAGCGATGGATCTCGCCGGAACAGGCAAAAACTCTTACCGCCTCCGCTGCCGCAGCGCCGCCTCGAGGGTGTTCTTCATGAGCATGGCGACGGTCATGGGGCCGACGCCGCCCGGCACGGGCGAGATCCACGACGCGCGCTGCGCCGCCGGCTCGAACTCGACATCGCCGGTCAGCGTGCCGTCGCCGAGGCGGTTGATGCCGACATCCACCACCACGGCGCCGGGGCGGATCCACTCGCCCTTCACGAGGCCGGGCTTGCCCGCCGCGGCGATCAGCATCTCGGCCTCGCGCACGTGGTGCTCGAGGTCGGGCGTGAAGCGGTGGGTGACGGTGGTGGTGGCGCCCATCAGCAAGAGCTCTAGGGACATCGGCCGCCCGACGATGTTGGACGCGCCGACCACCACGCAGTGCCGTCCCTTCACCGACACGCCGATGTGCTCGAGCATGCGCACCACACCGTAGGGCGTGCAGGGGCGGATGAGCGGCGAGCGTTCGGCGAGCCGGCCGATGTTGTACGGGTGGAAGCCGTCGACATCCTTGTGCGGGTCGATGCGCTCGACCACCTCGGACTGGCGGATGTGCTCGGGCAGCGGCAGCTGCACGAGGATGCCGTCGATGGCGGGGTCGGCGTTCAGGCGGTCGATGTGCCCGAGCAGTTCGCCCTCGGTGGTGGAGAGGGGCAGATCGAGGGCGACGGACCGGATCCCGCAGTCCTCGCAGGCGAGGCGCTTGTTGCGCACATAGACCTGCGAGGCGGCGTTGTCGCCCACCATGATGACCGCGAGGCCTGGCGCGCGGTGGCCGGCGGCGACGCGCGCGGCGATGTGGGCGCGGATGTCGGCGCGGACCGTGGCCGCGATGGCCTTGCCGTCGATGATCTGGGCGGTACGGGTGGTGCTGGGCGTGTTCATGGCCGGGGATTCTCGCACGGCGCACGGGCCGCGCGATGCCTGCAGGCGACGGGGGTGCGGGGGTCTCTCTGCTATCATCCAAAGGATGAACGATGCGCCGAACAGCCTGCCGCCGGCCTACGACGACGAGATCGATCTCTGGGAACTCTGGGACACGGTCTGGTCGGGCCGTTGGCTCATCATCGCCATCACGGCGCTGTTCGCGGTGGGCGGCGTCAGCTACGCGCTGCTCGCACAGGAATGGTGGCGGGCCGAGGTCGTGCTCGCACCGGCCTACAAGAAAGCCCTCCCGGGCGCGCTCTCGCAGTTGGGCGGCCTCGCGAGCCTCGCCGGCGTGAACATCGGCGGCGGGGGCGACCCAGAGCCGCTCGCGGTGCTCAAGTCCAAGGGCTTCGCGCGCGAGTTCATCACCGAGCAGAACCTCATGCCCGTGCTCCTCAAGGACGTGAAATCCGAGGACGGCAAACCGCTCGACATCCGCGACGCCCTCCGCGAGTTCGACAAGGTGCGCTCCGTCAGCGACGACAAGAAGACCGGCCTCGTCACGCTCGGCATCCGCTGGAAAGACGCTGACACCGCCGCCAACTGGGCGAACCTGATGGTGCAGCGCCTCAACTCCCGTCCGCGTGCCCAAGCGCTCGCCGAGTCGCAGCGCAACGTCGACTTCCTGCAATAAAGAGATGGCCGCCACCAGCGTCGTCTCGCTGCAGCAGTCGATGGGCCGCGTGCTCGAGGGCGAGATGCAGAAGCTCATGCTCGCGCGCGGCTAACGAGCAGTTCGCCTTCAAGGTCATCGACCCGGCGACCCCGCCCAAGCAGCGTGACGCCCCGAAGCGCGCGTTGGTCGCCATCGTCGCGACGCTCGCGGTGCTCATCGCCGCCTGGCTAGCGCTGCGCCGCGCGCCCACCGCGCTGCTGCGCCGCGGCGCGTGGTGGGCCGTCGGCGCGCTCGGCCTGCAGCTGCTGATCGCGGTCGCCATGATCCTGAAGGCGTTCCCCATCTCGCTCGCCGCGGGCCACAACGCGGGCGCCGCGCTGCTGCTGATGGCGATGCTGCTGCTCAACCGCCGCCTGCGCGAGGCCTGAAGTGACCGCACCCTCCGGACAGTCCGCCCCGGCTACGTCGACCTCCGCCGCATCGGCTGCGCGTCCGCGTTGGCGGCTCTACTACGAGCTCACCAAGCCGAGGGTCGTGGCGCTGATCGTGTTCACGGCGATCGTCGGCACCCTGCTCGCGAGCCCGGGTTGGCCGCCGTTCGCGGCGCTCGTCTGGGGCAACCTCGGCATCGCGCTCGCGGCGAGCTGCGCCGCGGCCATCAACCACGTGCTCGACCGGCGCATCGACGAGCAGATGTCGCGCACCCGCGGCCGCCCGCTGCCGACCGGCGGGCTGGAGCCGAGGCAGGCGCTGGGCTTCGCCGCCGTGCTCGGCCTGCTCTCGATGCTCGTGCTGTGGCTGCTGGTCAACCCGCTCACTGCGGTGCTGACCTTCGCCTCGCTGATCGGCTACGCGGTCATCTACACCGTCTACCTCA
>RFTM01000183.1 GCA_009923475.1 Gammaproteobacteria bacterium
GGCGTCGGTCGCGTGTACCTGCTCGGCAGCGTCGATCCGGCCCGGGCCCTCGCTTCGTGGCGCGACTCGGTCGCGCCGCTGTGCGTCGGTCCGCGTCCGCAGCGTTGGGAGCCGGAGGGCGTCGATGCGCGGCTCAGCCTGTTCTGCGCGGGCGGCACCACCGTCGGCGCGCGCCCGGCGACCGTGCTGCTCGCGGCCTCGGTGCTGCGCGGATTGGTCGCGGGCGACGCCGCGCCGGCCTCCGCGCCGGTGCTCGAGCGGACGATCCGCATCCTCGCCGGCGTCGAACCCGAACCCGACAAGGCGCTCGCGCGCGGTCCGCGCAGCGCGCTGCTCGAGGACCTCGAGACGGTGCTCGGCGGCGATCTTGCGGGCGGCGGTTTCGGCGATTTCGCGAGCCTCCGCGCCGCGGGCTTCGAGAACAACTCGATGTGGCTGTTCGGCTCGGCCGAACTGCAGTTCGCGGACGCCATCCGCGTCCACTCCGGGCTTTGGCCCGAAGATCATGCGGGACGCGCCGACCTGCAATCGGAGCGTGCGCTGAACCTCTCCAACCAGCGCCGCTTCGCCGAAGCCGAGCGCTCG
This sequence comes from Gammaproteobacteria bacterium, assembly GCA_009923475.1. Taxonomy (GTDB): domain Bacteria; phylum Pseudomonadota; class Gammaproteobacteria; order Steroidobacterales; family Steroidobacteraceae; genus UBA964. The sequence continues at coordinate 586 of RFTM01000183.1, forward strand.
CTCGCCGAAGCCGGCCAGAACGCCGACAAGGCGGGCGACCTGTACCTGCGGGGCAAGGTCGCGGCCTATGCGTCCGTCAACGCGCTCAACGCCGGCAAGACGGCGGAGGCGCGCACCCGCGCGGCAGAGGCCCGCGCGCTGTTCGATGCCTGGCGCCGGTCCGGCCAGGCCGATCCCGTGCAGGCCGACGGATCGGTCGCGCGGCTGCCGGTCGCCGCGCGCGTCACCATCCTCTATTCGCAGATGCTGCGCGTGCAGGCGATCGCCGATTCGAGGGACAAGGGGCGTGAGGCCGGGCGTCCCGGGCTCGCCGCCGCCGCGGAGTCGGCCGCGGGGCTGGATGCGCGGGCCGGCGGATGGTTGCGCTCCGGTCTGGCCCAGGACCGCGCCGCGCTCGAGCTCGCCGATGGCCGACCGGATGCCGCGATCCGCATCCTCGAGGAAGCGCTGGCCGACCACCGGCGCGACTATTCCGGCACGCGCGTCGAGGCGAACCTGCTGATGGACCTCGGCACGGCGCTGCAGGCGGCCAAGCGCGAGCAGGATGCGCGCGCGCGCTACGCCGAGGCCTTCGCCCTCTACCGTGACCAGACCGAGAACCGCGGCGTGGCGCCGATCCGCGGGATGCGCTACCTCGAGACCCTGGCGCGCGGCATGCCGCGCATCGCCACGCATGCCGAGGCCGCGCCGCTCTTCGACGCCTTCGAGACCTTGGCGACGCCTGCGGTGGCGCAGACCGCGGCGGCCACGGCAGCGCGCCTGCTCGCCGGCCCTGACGGCGCGGTGATCCGCTCCTGGCAGGATGCGGAGCGCGCGCAGCGCCGCGCCCTGACGCGCCTCTCCAACCTGCCCACCGACGCGTCGCCCGACCAGCGCCGGTCGGCGGAGTCCGAGGCGGCGGCGACCCGCGCCCGCACCGCCGCGCTGCAGCAGGAGGTCGAGCAGCGGTTCCCGAAGTTCGGCCTGATCACGCTCGAGCCGGTGACGCTCGAGGCGCTGCGCGCGTCGCTGGGCGCGAACGAGCGCTTGGTGCGGCTCGCGCTCGGCGCCGACTCGGGCGTCGGGATGCTGGTCAGCCGCGACGCGGTGCGCGTCTTCCGGATCGGCATCGGCGAGTCGCAGGCCGCGGCGTTGGTGGCGCGCGTCAAGGACTCGGTGCGCGACCGGGACGCGCTGTTCGACCGTGCGGCCGCGCAGCAGCTCTTCGACGCGCTGTTCGCCGACGCGCGCGACGCCCTGCTCTCGGACGGCGCGCCGGAGCGCCTGATCGTAGATGCCACCGGCGCGCTGGCGAGCCTGCCGTTCTCGGTGCTGCTCACCGGCGATGCGACGGCGCAGGGCGAGCCGTGGTTGGTGCGCCGGTTCGCGGTGATGTCGGTGCCGAGCATGCGCGCCTTCGTGACCGGTCGGCAGGCGGGCGCATCGCGCGGCTCGGTGCCGTTCATGGGTTTCGGCGACTTCCTGCCGCTGGCGTCCGCCACGGCACCGTCGGGCATCCTGCGCGGCGCGTTGCAGGCGAAGCGCCTGCCCGCGGGCTGCGAGGCGCCGCTCACGGCGGCGCTCGCGCGGCTCAGGCGGCTGCCGGGCACGGCGGCGGAACTGGCAGCGGTGCAGCGCGTGACCGGCGCCCCGGCGGACAGCGTGCTGCTGCGCGAGGGGTTCACCGACCGCGGCGTGCTCGATTCGCCCCGTGTGCGCGATGCGCGCGTGCTGATGTTCTCGACGCACGGCCTGTTCGGCGCCGATTTCCCGCAGGCCGAGGGCTGCGTCCCCGATGCCGCGCTGCTCACCTCGGCGGTGTCGGACCAGGCCGGTCTGTACCTCGACTCGGCGCAGGTGCTCGACCTCAAGCTCGACGCCGACCTGGTGGTGCTGTCGGCCTGCGACACCGGCAATCCGCAGCCGGTCGCGCCCGGCGAATCGGGCCTGGCCTCCGGCGGCGATGCGCTGTCGGGGCTCGCCCGATCGTTCTTCTATGCCGGCGCGCGCAGCGTGATGGTCTCGCACTGGGTGCTGCCCGACGACGACACCGTGGCGCTGATGACGGTCTTCTTCGAGAGGCTGCAACAGGGCGATGCGGGGCCCGAGGCGCTGCGCGCCGCGCAGCTGGCACAGATCGGACGCGGCGCGGACGACCCGCTGGCATGGGCCGCGCTCGCGGTGGTGGGCGCGCCGCAGGCGCGTTGAGCCCCGGCCGGGAAGGAAAAGGAACGGAACGAGAGGTGACGAGATGAACGCCATGAAGACATCCCTGATAGCGCTCGCGCTCGGCATCGCGTCCGGCATCGCGGGCGCGGCCGATTACGTCGTGGTGCGTTCGACCGACGCGTCGATCGCCAAGGGCACGGTGCTCGCCGCCGGCGCGCGCGTGGCGCTCGCCGCGGGGGCGACCTTGACGTTGGTGTCGCCGGGCGGCGAGGTGGTCACGGTCAAGGGCGCGGCGGGCGGCGCGCAGGTGCCGGGCGTCGCCGGACCCGGCGACAGCGCGGCCAGCGCGGCGTTGGCGGCGATCGTCACCCGACCGCCGCCACGGCGCAGCTTCGGCGCGATGCGCGGCGGCGAGGAATGTCCTGCGGCCGACTCGCTGCAGACGATGGAGCAGATCCTGGCGGCGTCCCGCCAGAAGGGCTGCGGCAGCGTCGCCCAGGCGGCGCTCGAGGCCTATGTGGACAAGGCCAGGGGCGCGCCGGGCGCCGCCGCACCCGCCGTGAAGCCCTGAGGGCGTGCCTCCGGCGATGTCCGACAGGGTGCGCATCGCGGTCGTCGGCGCAGGTCCCGGGGGCCTGAGCGCCGCGGCGCGCGCGGCCGAGCTCGGCCTGTCGCACGTGCTGCTCGAGCAGAGCCCGGCGCACGCCAACACCATCCAGCGCTACCAGAAGGGCAAGCACGTGATGGCCGAACCCAACGTGCTGCCGCTGCGCAGCCCGTTGCCGTTCGCGGCCGGCGTGCGCGAGCACATCCTCGGCGAATGGGCGGCGGGGATCGAGCGGCTCGGCGTGCAGCTGCGCTGCGGCGCCGAGGTGACGGCCATCAGCGGCGCGCGCGGCGATTTCCGGCTCACGCTCAAGGACGGCGCCGAGGTGCAGGCCGAGAACGTGGTGTTCGCGATCGGCCTGCAGGGCAACCCGCGCCGCCTCGGCGTGCCGGGCGACGACCTGCCCTGCGTGCAGTACACGCTCGACGACCCTGACGAGTACCGCGACGAGACCATCGTGGTGGTGGGCGCCGGCGACGCCGCCATCGAGAACGCGCTCGGGCTCGCGCGCCGCAACAAGGTCTTCATCGTCAACCGCGCCGACGAGTTCGTGCGCGTCAAGGAGGGCAACCTCTCGGCGATCCTCAAGGCGATCGACGACGGCACGCTCGGCTGCTTCTACCAGTCGCAGTGCGCCTCGCTCGCGGCGACGCCCGATGCGGAGAAGCCGTATGCCCTGACGCTCACCACCGCGCAGGGCGAGACCGTGGTGCCCTGCCATCGCATCATCGCGCGCATCGGCGCGATCCCGCCGCGCAAGTTCGTCGAGTCCTGCGGCATCCGTTTCGCCGGCGCCGACGCGGCGGCGCTGCCGGAGCTCTCGCCGCAGTACGAGTCGAGCGTCCCCGGGCTCTATGTCATCGGCGCGCTCGGCGGCTATCCGCTCATCAAGCAGGCCATGAACCAGGGCTGGGAGGTCGTCGGCTACATCGAGGGACAGGCGGTCGAGCCCGCCGACGAGCCGCTGTTGGTCGCCAAGTTCAAGGACCTGCCGCCGCGCTTGCCGGGTCTGATGTTCGCCGAAGCCGTCTGGAAACAGATCGAGAAAAAAGGTCTGCCGGCTGAGGGCGCGGTGGACGTCGCGCGCGTGCGGGAGTTGGGCGCGGCGCTTGACGCCGAAGCGCTCGGCCGAGCGCT
>RFTM01000184.1 GCA_009923475.1 Gammaproteobacteria bacterium
CGCACCCGCGCCGCCCCCGCCACGGCTTCTTTGAGGGCGACGATGCCGGGCACCGCCGCAAGCCGTCCGACCGTGGCGGGCTGCATGTCGACGCCGGTGCGGCCGGGCACGTTGTAGAGGATCACGGGCACGCGGCTCGCCGCCGCGACCGCCGAGTAGTGGCGGAACAGGCCTTCCTGCGTCGGCTTGACGTAGGCCGGCGTGACGACCAGCAGGCCGTCGACGCCGAGCGCGGAGAGCATCCGCGCGCGCTCGACCGTGACCGCCGTGGAGGGCACGCCCGCGCCGGCGATGACGCGCAGACGGCCGCCGACGCGCGCCACGGCGGCGCGCACCAAGGCCTGGAGTTCGTCGTCGGTGAGGGTGGCGGATTCGCCGGTGGTGCCGCCGACCACGATGCCGGCGGTGCCCTCCGCGGCATGCCAGTCGAGCAGGCGCTCCCAGGCGGCGAGATCGATGCCGCCGTCGTCCCGCATGGGCGTGACGATAGCGACCAGGCTGCCGGTGAACATCCGGTGATGTTACGGGGCGCGCGAAGTCTTGCGCAACCCGGTCGCGCCCTTCGCGACGAGTCCGGTACACTCGCCACGACCCATGAAGCAGCACCTCGCCATCTCCGCCATCGGGCCCGACCGCACCGGACTTGTCCACGACCTCTCGAAGGTCATCAGCGACTGCGGCGGCAGCATCGGCGAGAGCCGCATGGCGAGCCTCGGCAGCGAGTTCGCCATGGTGATGCTGGTGTCCGGCAACTGGCACTCGCTCGCCAAGCTCGAGACCGAGCTCGCGCGCTTCGCCGAGGAGGGGGGCCTCGTCGTCAACCTGCGCCGCACCGAACCGCGCGGCGCCCGCGCCGAGCTGCCCTACACCATCGACGTGCTCTGCCTCGAGCAGACGGGCGTCGTCGCCGCCCTCGCCGGCTTCTGTGCCAAGCGCGGCATCGACATCGCCGCCGTCACCACCAGCAACTACGCCGCCGCTCACACCGGCGCGCAGATGTTCAGCGTGCAGCTCGACATCAGCATCCCCGAGCGGCTGCATCTCGGCCAGCTGCGCGAGGAGTTCCTCGATTTCTGCGATGCGCGCAACCTCGACGCGATCCTCGAGGCCGTCAAGTAAGGAGACCCCTGGTGCCCAAGACCCCGACCGGCGTGACCGTAGGCAAGAAAGTGCCGGACTTCACGGCCACCACCACCGACGGTGGCACATGGCGTCTCAAGGACGCCGCAGGGTCCAAGGTGGCGATCTTCTTCTATCCGAAGGACATGACCTCGGGTTGCACGGTCGAGGCGCAGCAGTTCCAGTCGCTGCTCGGCGCCTTCAAGAAGGCGGGCACGCAGGTGGTCGGCGTGTCGCGCGATTCCTGCGCCTCGCACCAGCGCTTCAAGGACAAGGAGGGCCTGCGCTACGAGCTGCTGTCGGACGCCGACCAGGCGCTCTGCACGCTGTTCGACGTGATCCGCGAGAAGAACATGTACGGCAAGAAGGTGAAGGGCATCGAGCGCAGCACCTTCCTCATCGGCGCCGACGGCAGCCTGCTGCAGGAGTGGCGCAAGGTGAAGGCCGACGGCCATGCGGCCGAGGTCCTGGCCGCGGCGAAGGCGTCTTGACGCGCCGCCGCAGCGCACGGCAGCGCCGGCTGTTCGTGCTCGACACCAACGTGCTGATGCACGACCCGGCGGCCATCTTCCGCTTCGAGGAGCACGACATCTACCTGCCGATGGTGGTGCTCGAGGAGCTCGACGCCAACAAGAAAGGCCTCTCCGAAGCCTCCCGCAACGTGCGCCAGGTGAGCCGCTTCCTCGACGACCTGATGCGCGACGCGACGCGCGACCAGATCATGTCGGGGCTGGCGCTGCCCTCCAACCTCTCGGGCAACCACGGCAAGGCGCCCTCCTCGGGCCGGCTCTTCTTCCAGACCCAGCGCCTCTCGGGCACGCTGCCCGACACGCTGCCCGGCACCGGCAACGACAACGCGATCCTCGCGCAGACGCTCGCGCTGCAGGCGCTGCATCCCGAGGCGCGCGTGGTGCTGGTCTCGAAGGACATCAACCTGCGCATCAAGGCGGCGGTGGTCGGCGTGCACGCCGAGGACTACTTCAGCGACCGCACCATCGAGGACGCCGACGTCCTCTACACCGGCCACGATCCGCTGCCGGCCGATTTCTGGGAGCGCCACGGCAAGGACATGCGCTCCTGGAAGGACGGCACCCGCACCTTCTACGAGGTCTCGGGCCCCGCGGTCGCCAAGTGGACCCCGAACCAGTTCGTGCACGAGGAGCGCGACGGCGGCATCGAGGCGATGGTGCGCCGCGTGCAGGGCACCACGGCCACGCTCGAGCTGGTGCGCGATTACCGCGGCGAACGCAACGGCGTCTGGGGCATCCACGCCCGCAACCGCGAGCAGAACTACGCGCTCAACCTGCTGATGGACCCGGAGGTCGACTTCGTCTCCATCCTCGGGCCCGCCGGCACCGGCAAGACGCTGCTCACGCTGGCTGCCGGGCTCGTGCAGACGCTGGAGCACAACCGCTTCGCCGAGATCATCATGACCCGCGTGACGATCCCGCTGGGCGAGGACATCGGCTTCCTGCCCGGCACCGAGGAAGAGAAGATGGAGCCCTGGATGGGCGCCCTGATGGACAACCTCGAGGTGCTGACGCACAGCGCCGAGGGCGGCAGCTGGGGGCGGCAGGCGACGCAGGACCTGCTGCGCAACCGCATCAAGATCCGCTCGCTCAACTTCATGCGCGGCCGCACCTTCCTCAACCGCTACGTGATCCTGGACGAGGCCCAGAACCTCACGCCGAAGCAGATGCGCGCGCTCGTCACCCGCGCGGGCCCGGGCACCAAGATCGTCTGCCTCGGCAACATCGCGCAGATCGACACGCCCTACCTCACCGAGACCACCTCGGGCCTCACCTTCGTGGTCAGCCGCTTCCAGGGCTGGGCGCACGCCGGGCACGTGACGCTGGTGCGCGGCGAGCGTTCGCGGCTCGCCGACCACGCCTCCGAGGCGCTGTGAACTTCGCGGGGCGGCGGCGGTCAAGGTGACCATGCGTCGTCGGCTGCCCTTGCTCTGTGCCGCCCTGCTGGCCGCCTGGTCCGCGGGACGATGCGCGGTCGCGCTCGCCCAGACGCCCAACGAGCTGCCCGCGATCGGCTCCGGCGCCGATTCGACCATGACGCTCGACGACGAGTACCAGATCGGGCTGATGGTGGTGCGCGGCCTGCGCGACCAGGGGCTCGTGCTCGAGGATCCCGAGGCCGACGACTACATCCAGGCGCTCGGCACGCGGCTCTCGTCCCAGGTCCCCGACTCGCAGCAACGCTTCAAGTTCTTCGTGGTCCGCGACCCCGCCATCAACGCCTTCGCCCTGCCGGGCGGTTTCGTCGGCGTCAACCAGGGCCTGATCACCGCCACCTCCAACGAGGCCCAGCTCGCCAGCGTGCTCGCGCACGAGATCTCGCACGTCACCCAGCGCCACATCGCGCGCTCGATGCAGGCGCAGGGACGCCAGGGCATGGCTTCGGCCGCGGCCTTGCTGGCCGCGATCCTGATCGGCGTCGCCACCGGCTCGAGCGACGCCGTGCAGGCCGGCATCGCCGTCGCCCAGGGCACGGCGATGCAGCAGCAGATCAACTTCACCCGCGCCAACGAATACGAGGCCGACCGCATCGGCATCGGCCTGCTGGCATCGGCCGGCTTCGACCCGAACGCGATGCCCGACTTCTTCGAGATCCTCGGCCGCCGCACGGGGCTCTCCGGCCTCGGGGTCCCGGAATTCCTGCGCACGCACCCGGTCACCAGCAACCGCATCGCCGAGTCGCGCGACCGCGCCGCGCAGCTGCGGCCCGCCATCGCCGTGCAGTCGGCCAGCTATCCGTTCTTCCGCGAGCGCGTGCGCGTGCTCGGCTCAGCATCCGAATCCGACCTGCGCGGTTACTACGGGGCGCTCGCCGACACGCGGGAGCTGACGCCGGCGCAGCGCTACGGCGAGGCGCTCGCGCGCTTGGGCGGCTCCGACCGCGCCTCTGCGGTCGACACCCTGCGCAACCTCGCCGCCGCACAGCCCGACAGCACCCTGCTGCAGTCCGCGCTCGGGCAGGCGCTGACCGCGGACGGCCGGGTGCCGGAGGCGCTGCAGTCGCTGCGCCGCGCGCTCGCCGTCTCGCCCCGCAACGTGCCGCTCACCGTGCGCTACGCGGAGGCGCTGCTGCGCGGCGGGGATGCCAAGGAGGCGCATGCCGTGCTGCTCGACCTCTTCAACAACGTGCCGCCGACGCCCGAGCAGATCCGCCTCACCGCGCTCGCCGCCAGCAGCGCCGGGGACACCGGGGACGCCTACTACTACATGGGCGAGTACCACATCAGCAGCGGCGACCTGGCGATGGCCGTGAAGCAGCTCGAACTCGCGCTCGCCGACCCGGACATCACGGCCGTGCAACGGGCCCGGTTCGAGGCGCGCA
>RFTM01000185.1 GCA_009923475.1 Gammaproteobacteria bacterium
GCGCCTACGAGCTCGAGGAATCACCGGCCGCCAAAGACGCCATCGCGCAGATCCTCACCAACTCGCGGATGTGCGCCGAGGGCCACCGCCCCATCTGCCAGGACACCGGCATCGTCGTGGCGTTCGTCAAGGTCGGCATGGGCGTGCGTTGGGACGCCTCGATGACGCTGCAGCAGATGGTGGACGAGGGCGTGCGCCGCGCCTACCTCGACCCCGACAACAAGCTGCGCGCGAGCATCGTCGCCGACCCCGCCTTCACGCGCCGCAACACCCGCGACAACACGCCGGCGGTGGTGCATGTCGAGATGGTCGAGGGCGACGAGGTCGAAGTCGACGTCTCGGCCAAGGGCGGCGGCTCTGAGAACAAGGCGAAGTTCGTGATGCTGAACCCGTCGGACTCGATCGTCGATTGGGTCCTCAAGACGGTGCCGACGATGGGCGCGGGCTGGTGCCCGCCCGGCATGCTCGGCATCGGCATCGGCGGCTCGGCCGAGAAGGCGATGGTGCTCGCCAAAGAATCGCTGATGCAGCCGATCGACATGGCCGAGCTCAAGGCGCGCGGCCCCAAGGACAAGCTCGAGGAGCTGCGCATCGAGCTCTACGACAAGGTCAACGCGCTCGGCATCGGCGCGCAGGGCTTGGGCGGACTCTCGACCGTGCTCGACGTCAAGATCCTCGACTGGCCGACGCACGCCGCCTCGAAGCCCGTCGCCATGATCCCGAACTGCGCGGCCACCCGGCACGTGCACTTCACGCTGGACGGCAGCGGCCCGGCGCGGCTCGATCCGCCCGACCTCGCGCGCTGGCCCAAGGTCGACTGGAAGCCCTCGCCCGAGGCGCGTCGCGTCGACCTCGATTCCTTGACGCCGGCAGAGGTCGCGACCTGGAAGCCGGGCGAGCGCTTGCTGCTCAACGGTCGCATGCTCACCGGTCGCGATGCCGCGCACAAGCGCATCGCCGACCTGTACGCGCGCGGCGAGGGCCTGCCGCCGGGCGTCGATCTCCGCAACCGCGCGATCTACTACGTCGGCCCGGTCGACCCGGTGCGCGACGAAGTGGTGGGTCCGGCCGGCCCGACCACCGCCACGCGCATGGACAAGTTCACCGAGATGATGCTCGAGAAGACCGGCCTCATCGCGATGGTGGGCAAGGCCGAGCGCGGGCCGGCGGGCATCGAGGCCATCCGCAAGCACAAGGCGGCCTACCTCATGGCCGTCGGCGGCGCGGCCTATCTCGTCTCGAAGGCGATCCGCGCCTCGCGCGTGGTCGCGTTCGAGGACCTCGGCATGGAGGCGATCTACGAGTTCACCGTGCAGGACATGCCGGTGACGGTGGCGGTGGACTCGCGCGGCGAGTCGGTGCACCAGACGGGTCCCGCCGAATGGAGCGCCAAGATCGCGGCGAAGATCCCGACCCGCGCGCGCTGAGCGCGCAGCCCCCTGCGGACGCGTCGGCCACGCCCGCAGGATGATGCCGCCGGCCGGGCCTCAGCCCGCCGTCACTTGACCGGCGCGGGCTTGGCGCGCAGCGCGTAGTGCTCGAGGCTCGACAGGCTGCGGTCCTCGCTCCACTCCGTCGGCGCGTCGAAGTACTTCGGGTAGTTCTTGTGCGCGTAGTCGAGCACCTGCCGCGACAGCACCTGTTCGAGGTCCTTGGTGGTGCCCATGAAGCAGGCGTACTGGCACTGGCCCGGACGCTGGCCCATCAGCATCCACGGCAGCCAAGGCGTGATGCGGTTCCAGGTGCCCTGGTAATCGAGCGAGGTGATCTTCGGGTCCTGCAGGTCGGCGACCTTGACGTGGTGCGCGAAGAACTCGGAGACCTGCGCGATCGGGCCCGCCGACTCGCGCGGCCACTTGTCGGGCTGCAGCGCGCTCGGGTACGCGAGGTGGATGTGGATCTCCATGGCGGCCATGTCGCCGTGCTGGTACCAGGGCAGCACGAACGGGATGCGCGGCGGCGGCGGTCCCTGGTTGAGTCCGCCGAACTTCGGCGGCGCCGGGAAGTGGTCCTCGATGACGTAATTGAAGGGGTCGTTGTCGACGTGCATCGCCTTCACGGTCTCGCCGGTGAGCGGGTTCTGCCACTCGTCGAGCACCTCGCCGGTGCGCAGGTCGGTGTAGACGATGATCTCGCGGCACAAGCGGCGGATCGAGCCGTCCGGGCCCTCGGCGAGGCGGATCACGCCGAAACCCGACGCGCCCATCAGGTCGACGATCTTCTTCATCGGCTCGACGGCGTACACGTACCCCTTGAACCAGAAGTACTTCTGCTTGCCGAAATCGAGGTCGCCCTGGATGCGCGCGTAGGCGAGCTGGTTGCCCTTGCCGGTGGAAAGGTCGAGGTAGGGCCCCTTGAGTCCGGGACCCATGCCGTACTTGGAGGCCATCAGCGACGCGGCCGATGCGGTGGGACCGATCGTCATGGACGCGAGCCCCGCGCCGCCGACCGCGAGCGCGCCGCCGAGGCCGCCGGCCGTGGTGAGGAACTCGCGGCGTTCCGGCCGCGTGGGATCGTCGGATGCGGACATGAGTACCCCCGTGATTCGAGTTCGGTGTTCATCGTCCGCCGATGATGCCGCGACGGCGCGCGCGGGCAACGACTGCCCGTCGCGCTGTCCATTTTCGGGAGGCCGGCCCGCCGGCGGGGGTCGCCCGGCCGTCGTCGGGATCAGCCGCCCTTGGGCGCGGCCGCCTTGAGGCGGCGGATCTCGGCGAGCACCCGCTCGGCATGGCCATCCGGATCGACCTTCTCGAAGTGCCGCGCGACGCGGCCCTGCGGGTCGATGATGAAGGTGTCGCGCCGCGAGTGCTCCCAGACGCCGAGCATGCTGGTCAGCACGCCGTAGGACTTGGTGACGGCCTTGCCGGAGTCGGCGAGCACCTGGAACGGCAGGCTGTGCTCCTTGGCGAAGGCCTTCTTGGAGGCGACGTCATCGACGCTCACGCCGAGGATGACCGCGCCCTCGCGGCGGAAGGCGAAGATGTTGTCGCGCAGTCCGCAGGCCTGGGTGGTGCAACCCGGGGTGTTGTCCTTCGGATAGAAGTACAGCACCACCCACTTGCCGCGCTGCGACTGCAGCGTGACCCAGTCGCCGTTCTGGTCCTGCAGGCGGAAATCGGGCGCGAGGGCGCCGACCTTGGGCGAGTCGGCAAGGGCCGACGTCGAGGACGCGGCAGCGCCGAGCAGGACGACCGCGAGCAGCGAGAGGGGCAGACGGCGGAAGGACATGGCAGGTTCTCCGGGGAGGCGACGCAGGCTTATCTTGGCCACCATCCCCGCTGCGGCACAATAGGGACATGCTGCATCCCTCGCCCCCCTCCCCCCCGCCTGCGCCCGGACGCGTCGCCTTGGTGCTTTCGGGCGGCGGCGCGCGCACGGCCTGGCAGGTCGGCGCGCTGGAGGCCCTGGCCGACCTCTGGCCCGAGGAGCACTGCCCTTGGGACATCCTGGTCGGCACCTCCGCGGGCGCGGTCTGCGCCTCGGTGCTCGCCTCCCATGCGCAGGATTGGCGGCTCGGCGTGCGGCGTCTGGCGCAGGTCTGGGGCGGTTTCACGGTATCGCAGGTGTTCCGCAGCGACGTGCCGGCGATGCTCGGCGCGGGCTTGCGCTGGTCCGCCTCGGCGGTGTCGGGCGGGCGGCTGGCCGAGGCGCCGCGCGCCTTGCTCGACAACGCCCCGCTGCGACGCCTGCTGTCCGAAAGCATCGACTGGGACGCGATCCGCGCCCACATCGCCGCAGGGCGCCTGCATGCGCTCGCGCTGGCGGCGACCACCTACGCCGGCGGGCAGCACCGGCTGTTCTTCGAGGCCGCGCCGGGCGTGCGCGACTGGCAGGGCGTGCGCCGCAGCGGCACCCGCACCCGGCTCACGCTCGACCACTTGATGGCGAGCGCCGCCATCCCGTTCCTGTTCCCGGCGGTCAAGCTCGAGGGCGTCTACTACGGCGACGGCGCCATGCGCCAGCTCGCGCCGCTCTCGCCGGCCATCCATCTCGGCGCGGACCGAGTGCTGGTGCTCGGCGTGCGCGCGCGGGACGCCGCCGGCATGCCGGTGGAGGTCGGGCGCCTGCGCGCGCCCTCGGCCGGCGAGATCTTCGGCTTCATGCTGGACACGCTGTTCAGCGACCAGCTCGACGCCGACCTCGACCAGCTGCGCCGGACCAATGAATTCCTCGCGGCGGTCGGCTCGCCGGTGCCGGGGCTGCGGCGCATCGGGGCGCTGCGCCTCGCGCCCCACGCCGATCCGCGCCATGCCGCGGCCCGCCACATCGCGGCGCTGCCGGGCGCGCTGCGCGCCCTGCTCGGCGTGATCGGCGCGCGCGGCGAGGCGGGCGGACTGCTCGCGAGCTACCTGCTCTTCGAGGCGGCCATCGTCTCGCGAATCGCTTCGTTCCGCCTGCCTCCGACC